>NZ_CAMZMZ010000002.1:0-272757 GCF_947311905.1 Alteromonas sp. CyTr2
AAATCAATATGAGGCGGACATGAAGAAATTGAAAAAAGTAGCTTAACTGGGTTGGTCAATTTTGGTTGACCACGTCATTATGTTTACTGACAACCTCAAATAACTCTTCGCGATCAAATCCCGATTGTTGGATGTCCCAACTGGAGTCAATAAATACTGTCGCTAAAGCGACGGTATTATCTCCAACATGAATAAATGCGCTAGGCTGAAATAATCTGACAAAGCAATAAAACCCAAATAAAGATGTAATGACACCAAACAACATCCATCGCATCATTCATTTCGCTTTAGATTAACTTTATTAGGAAAGGTTGGCATCGGCGCATAAGGCATAACGAAGTATTCTCCAATGATTAATAGACTCCCTGTTTATACATCTTTTTATATCAGTAAGTGAGCCAAAGAGATAATCATTAATAAAGCAATTGTTGTTAACAAATTTAACATTATGAATACGTATGTTTATTTAAGTTGAGCAATGCACTGGCTATCATTCACCTTACACAAGTAGGCTTTAATTAAGCGCGCTTCGCATCGAAGCATAAAAAAGGTTTTAAGTATGATAGACAGGCAACTGCGTGTATCACTGGCATGTGCGGGTTTTGCACTCTTTTCGGCAAATGCGCTAGCGGAAGTTCAAACAGCAACACTTGAAAACGCAACGCTTACCATTGATACGGATACTAATGATTTTAAGATAAAGGCGCTGCGTAACAACAGTTTTCAGGTAACCTACCTTACCGATGGCAAAGGTGCGCCCTACGCAAACCTACCTTCTATGGCACTTCCTGAGGAAGCCACGAGTGCAGTTACAAAAGATATCGCAGGCGATGTTGAGCTAGAAGAAACCGCAACAACGCTTACCTTGAAATTCAATAATATTTCTGCACATGTCGATAAATCAACGCACGTTATCAGTTACTCGGTAAACGGCAAAGTAGTAGCAAAAGAACAAGATGGGCTAAACATTTCTGATAACGGCGTCAGCCTGTCGTTTGCGTTAGATAAAAACGAAAAACTCTACGGTGGCGGCCAGCGCGTTTTAGGTATGGATCGTCGTGGTCATAGCATGCCGCTATATAACAAAGCACACTATGGCTACACCACGTCTTCAAATCAGATGTACTTTGGTTTGTCGGCTGTGATGTCGTCAAAAAATTACAGCGTATTGTTCGATAACACCGCTTCTGGTGAGCTAGATATTGGCAAAACGAACAGCGACGAGTTGCTATTTAAGGCACAAGGCGGCCGTGCTAGCTACATCATGGTGTTGGGTGAAAATTTAGAAGACACGGTTACGAATACCGTAGCAGTTACGGGAAAACAGCCGGTTCCGCCGCGTTGGCTGCTGGGTAACTTTGCATCTCGATTTGGCTATAAATCTCAAAATGAGGTGATGGATGTTGTCGATGCCTTTAATACGCAAGATATTCCCGTTGACGCCGTAGTGCTAGATTTATATTGGTTTGGCAAAGACATTAAGGGGCACATGGGGAACTTAAGTTGGGACGCCGCCACTTTCCCTGAACCCGAGAAAATGATTAGTGAGCTACGCGCTCAAGACGTGAAAACCGTGCTTATAACCGAGCCTTTTATTCTCACGACGTCAAAACAATGGGAAAGCGCCGTTGCCAATAATGCCCTTGCTCAAAACGATAACGGTGCGCCGTATACCTTCGATTTTTATTTTGGCAATACCGGCCTTGTCGATGTGTTCAGTGAAGCGGGTCAAAATTGGTTTTGGCAATACTATGAAAAGCTTGCTGCACAGGGTGTTGCAGGCTGGTGGGGCGACCTGGGTGAGCCAGAAGTGCATCCTGATGATATTCAGCACATGTGGCAGTCTACAAAAGTAAGCGGCGCAGAAGTGCACAATGCCTACGGTCATCAGTGGGCGAAAACCGTGTATAACAACTTAACAGAGCTTCAGCCTGATACGCGCCCCTTTGTGCTGATGCGTTCAGGATTTTTGGGCAGTCAACGGTACGGAATGGTGCCGTGGACAGGCGATGTGAGTCGAAGCTGGGGCGGACTTAAACCTCAGGTAGAGTTGGCACTTCAAATGAGTGTTTTTGGAATGGCGTATACCCATTCCGACTTAGGTGGGTTTGCTGGAGGCGAAACCTTTGATCCCGAGCTTTATACAAGATGGCTTCAGTTCGGTACCTTTTCACCGGTATTTAGGCCCCACGCTCAAGATAATATTGCGCCGGAGCCAATTTTCCACGCCGACCCCGTAAAGTCTATTGCGCGCAAGTTTATCCAACTTCGCTATGACATGCTGCCTTATAACTATTCATTGGCCTTTGAAAATGCGCTTTACGGTACGCCATTAATGCGTCCGTTAGCTATGGCGTACGGTGAAAGCGATTGGTTTGAAAATGCAGACAGTTATCTGTGGGGCGATGGTCTGTTAGTTTCGCCTGTGACGAGCGCTAACCAAACGGTGTGGCCGACCAAGTTACCCGAAGGCGTATGGTTTGATTTTTTCTCTGATACGAAATACCAAGGTGGTCAAACCGTTAACTACCCGCTAAGCCAAGATAATTACCCAGTGTGGGTAAAAGCGGGAAGCTTTATGCCAATGGCAGACGGGCTTAGCCGCACAGAGCAGTTTGATGCCCGTAAAATAGAAATGCATTACTGGCATGACAATTCAGTGAATTCATCTTCATATACTTATTACGAGGATGACGGCAAAAATCCAGCGTCTGTCAAAAAAGGCTTGTACACCAAACTACTGCTCAGTGCGTCATTAGACGAAAAGGCCGCATTAACCCTGACGCTTGATAGCGAAGGCAGCTATATAGGTATGCCTAAGCAGCGAGACATCACTTACGTCGTGCACGGTTTAAGCGAAAAACCACAGAGTGTTTCACTTGATGGCAGGAGCGTGCCTGTAATGTGGGATGAAAAAGGGAAAACGCTTTCACTTGCAATTTCTTGCGATTATCAGCAATCTGTAAAGGTAGTGATTATGTGATAATTAAGGGCTGCTGTTCTTTCTTGCACAGTAAAGGTCAGCGCCCTCAAAAGGTTCACTTTGTGGTCAAGGGCATAACTACACTGTGCCCTCACGCCTAAATCGGATGTCTTTCTACTGATATCAGCCATGGAGCCTAAATGAGCCGACTTCCTGCCACCATCGTTATTTTCGCTGGTTTTTTTCTAATTGGTAAATTGTTTCTCTTGTGGGGAATATTACTGCCAGATATTGCAGCCGATCTGCAAATGTCTGAAGTAGTCAGTGGCGCACTTTTTTCGCTCTTCTCTGTAGGCATGATGTTAGGCGCTGTGATTGGTGGCAAGTATGCCAGTCGCTTTGAGTATATGCCGCTATTAGCCACGTTATTCAGTATGAATACGGCGCTGTTGCTGCTTGTGTCAGTACTTACCGCTTGGCAGTGGTTTTTGGTGTTAGCGGTATTAATCGGTGTGGTGAGCTCAACAATATTTACTATTGGCCACACGCTTATTGCACGAATGTACGCAGAAAAGCGCTTTACTATGATGGGCTTAATGGATTTTATGTTCAGTTTAGGAACTTTTGCGGCGTCGTTCTTTGTAACGCTGTTATACCTTGTTGAGCACAACTGGCGTTTACCTATTCAGGTGTTGGCAGGCGTTATGATTGTGCTTTCGTGCTACGCATTTATTGCGGCGCGCTCTCAGGCAAAAGTACTTAAAGGTCAGCCTAAAGCGCCTAAAAAGACCTTGGCGTTTGGGGTCATTATTAAGCAGCCTGTTTTCATATTTCTAACTTTGCTTACCTTTGGCTATGGTGCCGTAGAGTTCGGTAACGCGAACTGGTTTGTAAGCTATGCGCAAAACGGCTTAGGCTTTACTGGCGAGCAGTCGAGAAACTTACTGGCGTTCTTTACCGCTGGTATGGTGATAAGCCGCCTTACCTTCCCGTTTTTACTGCGATTTGTATCGGTGCACCGCATGATTGTAATCATGGCAACAGCCTCGCTAGCGGGTGTATTTGCACTGAAACTAATGCCTTCATTTTATGGGATTGGCGCTGGTAACTTACTGCTTGGCTTAGGGCTAGGTGGGCTCTTCCCGTTAGCACTTTCTGCGGCAATGAATATCGACAGTGACAACGGCCCAGTACTTTCTGGTATTTCTATTATCGGTAACTCTACTGGCGTGCAAGTGGCATCGTTTTCTACCGGACTATGGGCGAACTTCGCGCCACTTACTACGGCGTTTTGGGTGATCCCACTTGGCGGCTGCGTGCTGTGGTTGGCGTCTTATGGATACAGCCGAAAAATTAAGTACCACAGAAGTTAATACCAATCCGTGTAGTGTTTTTGGGCTTAATGGGTTTGATAGGGTAAATAAAACTCTGCGACCAAGCCCTGCTGAGGATGATTTCGCAACGTCACCTCACCATCGTGAGCTTCTACAATTCGCCTTATTATGGCAAGGCCAAGGCCTGAACCTGACGAATTGCGGGCTTTGTCGCCTTGTGCAAACGGCATGAATACACCGTCGAGCTCCGCTTCCGGTATTCCCGGGCCAAAGTCGCGTACTTTGCAATACACGCGCTTTTCGTGACGATTGTAAAAGCTGCTAATTGCAATATCGTCCGAGCCGTACTTGAAAGCATTTTCGATGAGGTTGTCGATCACGCGTTTCATTGCAATTCGCCGAAGTGACAGCGGAGGAATGGCGTTGAGTTTGAGTTCGATGTGGTGCTTGTCGTCTAAATGTCTGGCTTGTACCAGCTCTGCAATAATCGCGTTTAAATCAGTTTCTTGAGTGACTTCTTCGGTGTCGTAGCGCGCATAGTCAATGAACTGATCGATGATGGCGTTCATGTCTTCTATGTCATTTACAATACCGTCTTTTATCCAATCTTGATCTTCCGGTAGCATTTCTGAGGCTAGGCGAATACGGGTAAGCGGTGTGCGCAAGTCGTGAGAAATACCTGCTGTCATAATATTTCGGTCATTCTCAAGCTGCTTAATACCCTGATTCATACGGTTAAACGCCCGAGTAACCTGAATCATTTCGGTGCTGCCTTGTTCGCGAAGCGGCGCCGGGTGCTCGCCTTTACCCACCGCTATTGCTGCTTTTTGCAGGGCTGACAACGGGCGAGTCATGCGTCTTACAAACAACCAGCCCCCGGCCACACTCAATATGCCAATTACCATCAAGTACATAGTCAGAGGGGATATATTTGCTTCGTTAAGTCCTGAAATAGGAATAGAGATCCACGTATCTGGGTAGCGGTTCAGAGATATCCAAACAATGTATGGCGCATTTTCGTCACTGGCCTGCGTGGTGGTGCTAATGCGCACATCTGCAAGCTGCCGGAGCTGCTCGCTAACCTGAGAAGAAATATAGCTATAGTATACGGCGCTCTCTAATCCATTCTGTTTGGCAACGCTTTCGTCAAAGACCTGTACCTGGGTTTTTTGAAAATAGCGGTCGCGGGTTTCTTGGTTAGTCACCAACAAGTCGTTGGCGAGCACAGATTTTACTTGGGTGGCCAATAAGCTGTTAATTTGTTGGTAGCTGGGCTGAATAAAGTAATAGGTAACAGAGATGTAGGACACAATCTGATTAATAAGCAACAGCACGCCAATAAGCATGACGGTTTGGCCAAATGCACTTTTGGGAATTAAACGCATAACATGCCGTCGCTTTGAATCATAAGCCAGAGTTTGGAATGGCAGTAGGTAAACGCATAATTAGGGGTCATGAGTAAACATACTTCACTTGCGCACAGGCCAAGACGGTAGAGCCCGCCGTATCAGTCATAGGTGCTAAACTTGTTCGCCATCAGGCACGAATACGTAGCCCAATCCCCATACAGTTTGTATATAACGAGGGTTGGCAGGGTCTTCTTCAAGCATTCTTCGTAAGCGTGAAACCTGAACGTCAATACTGCGCTCTAATGCGCTGTAGTCGCGACCACGCGCTAGGTTCATCAGTTTGTCTCGTGACAAAGGCTCACGTGGGTGAGTAACCAGAGATTTCAATACCGCAAACTCACCGCTTGTCAGGGTTAAAGGTGTATCGCCTGCTGTCATTTCTCGGGTGGCAAGGTTCAGTTTGTAATTGCCAAATTCCACAATTTGCACATCTTTAGACGGCGCGCCCGGCGCTTCGCTGCTGCGTCTGCGCAATACCGCTTTAGCGCGTGCTAGTAGCTCGCGTGGGTTAAATGGTTTAGGCAAATAATCGTCTGCGCCCATTTCAAGGCCGATAATACGGTCAACTTCATCGCCTTTTGCAGTAAGCATAATAATGGGCATGTCGTTTTCTTGCTGGCGCAATCTGCGGCATATAGACAAGCCGTCTTCGCCAGGTAGCATAAGGTCCAAAACCATTAAGTGAAAATTCTCGCGCTCAAGCAGTCTGTCCATTTGTTCTGCGTTAGCCGCACTGCGAACTTGATAGCCCTGCTCAAGCAAATAGCGCTCTAATAGGCTGCGCAGACGCATGTCATCATCAACAACGAGAATTTTAGAGGTTTCCTGACCCATACTCATACCTTTCGTTTTACTTTTGTTTCACTATAACCACAAGATGTGAAATACAAAAGCGAGAAAAGCGTAAAAGGCAGGGGATGTTTGTTACAAATAGTGTCTAGGGCCTGTTGCTCTTTTATGTACAGCAAAATCCGGCAATGACCCAGTAAAGACCCAGCAAAGGCCCAGCAAGCTTTAGAGAAAAGGAGGCAGTTAAGCATTTCTCCTCCCTAAACTTATTGAGAACTGCCGTTGATTACAAGCTGTACAAAACGTAGGCACTGCAACAACACATCAGCAGTTCAAGTTGTAATCCTTAAGGGGCGCTAATCAAAAGTGACGACGTTAAGGGCTTTTGTTTGCGCCGTTCCATTAAGCGTTTCTAAATATAACTGCGTTATAGCATCAGCTCCGCGGTGCGATTGCTCATAAAACTGATCGCTCACTTTCTCTGCGAAGCGTTTCCATGCGCTGCGTATTTTGCCAAAAAGGCCTCGTGCCCCCATTCATGTTGGCGCAGTTTCACGCGAGCTGGCGCGAAAAATATCTCTGCATTGAGCAATTTGGGGTTGGGCTTCTCTTGGGCTTTCCAATCTGTCGCACCAATGAGTGTAACGTCGCTCAGGCTGTCGCCAAGCTGCTTGGTAAGGTCATTAATCAACGTACCGTTGGCAGCGAAATCAAGCAGCCAGTAGCGCGCATCGCTGCTTTTACTGCTATTGCCTTCGCTACTTAGGGCTGAGAGTTCGTCATAGCTATACACTTCATCGTAGCAACCGGACGCTTTTACCATATCCACGTTTTGTTTCGAGGTTAGCCCAACCACCTTATAGCTTGCGTTTCGAGAGGCTTTTTGGTCTTTAAGTAGTTGCGCTGTACCCAGTGCGGTTTTACTCGAAGCGCTCGACAACAGTAAGGTTTCATTGTTTGCTTTCTCTGCCACATAGTCATCGAGCACAAACGAAGTCATATAAAGGGGTCTAAAATTAAGCTGCCATGCTTCGCGGTTTTTGTCGTAGCCGGGGTCGGCGGCACAGCGAAGATATTGATCGTAAACAGGGCTAATGCTCTTCCGTTTTTCGTGGATGTCTGAAAAACCGTGAGGGGCAACTTTTCCAGCTTTTATCACCCAATGGCTAGCCATAGGCAGGTAGCCGAACACCTTTTCACCTACTTTGATATCGCTATGACAAGACGCCTTAACGGTAGCAAAGCCCCAAACGGGCACAATACCGAAGCCATGTGCTTCATCAACGTCATTCTCACTCTTTGCAGGGAAAAAGCCCCAATAGCCCATTTTAAAACCCAGTGCAGCATAGGTGATGTTGTTGGCAGAAAAGCCAAAGCTGTCTGTCTCAAGCAATACTTCGTCTTGCTGTAAGTCGCTGATGTTTATATCGCGGGTAACAACGTTAGTGTTGGCAAGGTTTTGCTGGTCTACCCAAATTTGTTGGCTTTTAATTGTGGTCATAATAGGAGCCTGCTGTGTCAAAAACTAGGTCGAGAAACTAAATCAAGAAGCTAAACCAGGAAAGTTTCCGAATAGAACCTAGATTGACGCAGGGCATGAGCCATTACGACTTACTGTTTTAAATATATGCCTATAGAAGCGATGTATATTGGGCTTACTCGTCGCTGCTCAACCAATCCATCTGATGACCAGCTCTACGCTTTTTATTTAAGATGTCTTCAAGGAGCGGAGTTAAAATGAGCTCCATGGCTAAGCCCATCTTTCCGCCGGGTACAACCAAGGTGTTGATGCGAGACATAAACGCGCCGTCGATCATTTGAAGGAGGTAGGGGTAGTCCACAGTCTTCATTTCCCGTCTAAAGCGCACAACCACAAAGCTTTCATCTTGGGTTGGAATTTCCCGTGCACTGAAGGGGTTGGAGGTATCAACGGTTGGTACGCGCTGGAAGTTAACGTGGGTGCGTGAAAATTGTGGCGTGATGTAGTGGAAATAGTCGTCCAGTCCTCGCACTATGCTGCTCATTACCGCTTCACGAGAATGTCCTCGGTCAGTGGTGTCGCGTACAATCTTTTGGATCCACTCTAAGTTTACAATCGGCACCATGCCGACCAGTAAATCTACATGTTTTGCTACGTCATTTTCTTCCGTTTTTACACCGCCATGTAAACCTTCATAGAACAGCAAATCAGTGTTTTTGGGTAAATCTTGCCAAGGTGTAAAGGTGCCGGGCATTTGGTTAAAAGGCACGGCTTCATCGAACGTGTGAAGGTATTGTCTAAACTGTCCTGTACCCGAGCTGCCGTATTCCCTAAACAGGGATTCCAGTAGCTCAAAGTCGTTGGCTTTAGGGCCAAAGTAGCTGATATGTCTGCCTTGTTCTTGGGCTTTGCGAATTTCCACTTCCATTTCCGGGCGGGTAAAACGGTGAAAACTATCGCCTCCTACAACCGCAGCATTAACACTTAAGTTCCTGAAAATATGACGTATAGCGTTGGTCGTGGTAGTAGTACCCGCGCCAGAAGAACCTGTTATAGCAATAATAGGGTGTTTGACAGACATAGGAATTCTTTTTGGAAATGACGGGTACTAGTTATAAGCTGATGTGAGCTAAGAATCAAGGGGAGGTATAAGCGCTTACCACTCGATTCTTGGGAGTTGCTTTCGCTCCAGCCTGCGTATAATCACTCATCTAGCCGTTTGTGATGGTGCTGCAATAGGCGCACAATTAGCTTTGCCTCTTCTTCATCTAAATCCAGAAGTGCGCGAACATGTTCTAGGTGGTGCACATCGTGCTCACTCAACTTTCCGTCGTCCAAAACGCTTCTTACTGTGTCTTTAAACCTATCGCGTTTTAGCTGCATCTGCGACGTGTAGCTAGAAGATAAAATACCCGCTGGTAGGGCGTAAAAACAAATACCCATTATAGTTATGAGGCCGCCAAATATTTTACCCAATGCAGTTATAGGAACGGCGTCACCATAGCCCACCGTGGTCAGCGTGACGAGTGCCCACCACAATGAAGCGGGAATACTGCTAAAAACATCGGGCTGAGCAGCATGTTCAATGTAGTAAATACAGGTGGCGGCGATAATCGTGAACAACAAAAGTACGCTTAACGCCGCAATAAGGCTGTGAGACTCGTTGCGCAATACGGTAACGAGAGTTTGCATAGAGCGCGAATAGCGCCCAATTTTTAGAATTCGCATTACCCGGAAGATTCGCAAAATACGTAAATCGAACGCCACGAAAACGCTTAAGTAAAAAGGCAGAATTGCCATTAGGTCGACGAGCGCCATGGGACTTTTCAAATAGGTCCAGCGCTTTTGCCATGTCGTTGTACGTTCGTGATTAGGGCGGTTTGGGGCCGATGCGCTGCCGTATAAACGAAAAAAGTACTCAACGGTAAATATCAGTACTGAAACCACTTCGATTATATGAAGTTCGTACTGCCAAATGGCAGGGATACCCGGCACTGTTTCCAGCATCATAGCGACAACATTTACGATAATTAACGCGATAAGAAATACATCAAATATTTTGCTGAGCTTTTTGTACTCGTGAGCCTCGCTGGCAGGCGCAAGGATGTGATAGCACGCGTTTTGAAATGACATAGCCATGGTAGTGAGGGAACGAATGTCCTTTTTATACCAATTACCGTTGCAAATTGGTAATGCTTCTAAAAAAGAAGGAGGTGTTCGGCGCTATTTTCAAGCGCGGATGGGGTCAAAACATGGTAGTTTAAAATACAAATAAGCAAACAAAGAGCGTATCCAATTGAAAAGTGCAAAACATTTAGGGGCAGTACTAACCTCGGCACTGCTTGTGGCTATGTCTGTGCCCACGGCACAAGCTAAATCTGACAGCGTACTTTTTTCATCAACGCCACCTGTTATAGATGGTGTAGCCAATGACGCTGCATGGAAAGGGGGCGATTGGCATGAAATGACGTCGCTTATGTGGGGCTCGGCTCCTGAGTCCGGTGATTTTTCTGGTCGATATAAACTGCGATGGAACAAGGATGCGCTGTATCTGTTGGCAGAAATACAAGACGATCACCTCTCAGATACCTATGCCAATCCCCTTGAACGTTATTGGGATGATGATTGTTTAGAAATTTTCATTGATGCTGATGCCTCTGGTGGCGATCACCTTAATAACTACAATGCGTTTGCCTATCACTTAGCGTTAGATAATCAGGTTGTTGATATAGGTCCAAATGAAGCAGGAGAGGCTGTACCACAACTCTACAACGATCACGTAGAGAACAAATGGCAGCGAGATATATCGGCGCCGCATAAGATTCATTGGGAAGCAGCGGTACGTGTATTTGATGATAGCTATCAACACGGAAAAGACAATTCGCCTGTCACCTTAAAAGGAGGTATGACACTGGGCTTTATGCTTGCCTATTGCGATGCAGATGGTGGCGACAGAGAGCACTTTTTAGGCTCTCATGAGATCACCCCAGTAAACGGCGATAAAAACTTGGGGTATAAAGATGCGTCGGTGTTTGGAAAGGTGAAGCTGATAAAGCAGTGAACCATAACTTGTCGCTACTTTAATTGATTGACTTGCTGCGCGTAATTGGAAGGAGTCGCAGAAATGCCACTCCTTTTAAACTGCATTCACTCACCTTGACTAAAAGCCATGCCATTTGGCGATAAAAAAAATGCGCAACAGAGCTCGTCACGATCTAGCTGGTTGAGTTAATTGTCTTCGCCTTCCTGCTTATTCAGATCTAACTTGTCCAGCACTGCAAGTTTATTAAAACTGATCATCTCACGTATTTCTTTTCCATATTCATCGCCACGCTCAGAATACTTCCCTAAGCCATAGCTAAGCGCGACCCCGGTGACAGCCTTGTCGTCTTCACGTAAGGATTGGCGAATGTTACGCAATGGTTTGTAAGCATCGTGGGTGTTTAAATTTAGCATGTAGCTTTCTACTGAGTCGGCAGGCGAACGGAAATCAGCAACTTCATGATTTTTGTTAGTGTCACGCGATTTTGGAACGATACCGCAGCCCTTAGAGAAGCACCACTGACCAAAAAAGTTGTTCCCTAATTTTGCAAAACGAGAGGTACCCCATGCACTTTCATTCGCTGCTTGTGCAATTGCTAACGACGCAGGAACAATGTCGGCACGCCTTAACAAAACCTCGCAGGCTGACTCCTGTTCAAGGTCAGCATCGTCAACACGAAACTTTGTCAGGAACTGGTCTAGATTGCCTGCTTCATCCGCGTTGCATGAACTTTGAATTTGCTCCCTGTCGGTGGCTAGCTCTTTGTTCACCTCGACTACAATAGGAGTGAAATACTCAAAAAATGCCGCTTTTCGGTCGGGGCCGGCGGCATAAGCAGTAAAGTCTGGAGCAGATTCTTTGGCAAAAAAGGCGAACCACGCTGCGGTACTCGCCACTACTGCTACAAGCAACACAGCTATAAGTTTAGTGTTCGACATCAGGTGATACCTCTTTTATTAGAATGAAATAATACGCTTTTTAAGCGGACTACCTGAGCTTATTAAATCTCGCTAAGTGGTTAATCATCTATGCGGATTGATACCAATACCATACAGGTTCTTGTATGCGCTGCAACATATGGAGAAGGTCAGTAAATTAAAGATTTATAATGTATACAGTACTATCGGCAAGTACCAAATCAGACTCAATGTGAAATTCAATACCTTATTGCCTATGTACTGAGCGCGAGTTTTCTTTTGTGTTGAGCGTTAGTATCAGGTTAAGCAGTGATATGTAGCTGGGAAACTACGATTTCTGCTTTTGCTGCACGTTAGCATGGTGAGTAAGTGGTAAGAGTAAAAGTGGGGGGCGTAGAATTCACACCCTGGCTTTTCGTAATTATGTAAGAACGCAGCATTACGCTGCGTTCATTTAGCACTTTCTATGAGGCTTTCGGCTACTTGGCTTCAGCTTCACGCGCAATCGCACGGTGCGCGATATCAGTGCGGTAGTACACATCTTTAAACTGAATGGCTTTTAGTAGCTCGTAGGCTTTTTGCTGCGCTTCGGTAACGTTGTTACCCAAAGCTGTAGCGCAAAGTACGCGGCCACCTGCGGTTACCACTTCGCCATCTTGCAGGGCGGTGCCTGCATGGAAAACCTTTCCGTCTAACTTAGCGGCTTCTTCGAAACCAGTAATCACGTCGCCTTTATCATAGCTGCCTGGATAGCCGCCAGCGGCAAGCACAACACCTACCGACGCGCGCTCATCAAACTCAATCGTTTTACCAGCAAGTTCGCCTTTGCACGCTGCTTGGCAAAGTGGAACCAAGTCAGACTTTAAGCGCAGCATGATTGGCTGGGTTTCCGGATCGCCAAAGCGACAGTTGTATTCGATTACCTTTGGAGTGCTATCAGCCATAATCATAAGGCCAGCATATAAAAAGCCAACGTAGTCGTTGCCTTCAGCAGCCATGCCGTTAACTGTTGGCATAATCACTTCTTGCATAATACGGTCGTGAATGTCCTGCGTTACAACCGGAGCCGGAGAATAAGCACCCATTCCGCCTGTGTTCGGCCCTTTGTCACCGTCAGCAGCACGCTTGTGGTCTTGGCTGGTGGCAAAAGGAAGTACGTTTTTGCCGTCTACCATGACAATGAACGACGCTTCTTCACCGTCTAGGAATTCTTCAATAACTACGCGGCTGCCGGCTTCGCCAAACGCGTTACCTGCCAGCATGTCGCGGATAGCGTCTTCCGCTTCTTCAAGGGTCATCGCAACAATAACACCTTTACCCGCAGCAAGACCGTCAGCCTTTACTACAATCGGCGCGCCTTTCTCTCGCACATAGGCAATAGCTGGGTCAATTTCTGTGAAGTTTTGATACTCGGCCGTTGGAATGTTGTGGCGAGCCAAAAAGTCTTTGGTAAAAGCTTTAGAGCCCTCAAGCTGCGCGGCAGCTTGAGTGGGGCCAAAAATCATTAAACCAGCGTTTGTGAACGCATCTACAACACCTGCAACTAGCGGCGCTTCTGGGCCTACAATAGTAAGCTCAACATCGTTGCCCTGAGCAAAAGAAACCAAGCCAGCAATATCATTTACATCGATAGCTACGTTCTCAAGCTTAGGTTCTGTAGCTGTGCCGGCATTGCCAGGTGCTACAAATACTGTTGAAACATCAGAAGACTGCGCTGCTTTAAACGCTAGCGCGTGTTCGCGGCCACCGCCGCCAATTACAAGTACGTTCATTAACTGTTCCGTTTTGAGTGTTTAATTTTATGATTTTGGTTTGGTGAATTTTAGCGTCATGCGATTGCTCTCGCCAATCGCCATGTATTTTTCGCGATCTTGATCATCTAGCGCCAAACGTGGAGGTAGCGTCCACACACCTTTCGGGTGGTCGGCAGTATCCATTGGGTTAGCGTTGACATCGCTGCTTGCTTCAAGCACAAAGCCTGCTTTTTCGGCGGCAGCCACAACGTAAGAACGCTTCATGTAGCCACTTTTCTTCATTGCTTCATCATCTGCGCTTTCAGGAAGCTCATGTTCCACTACGCCCAGTACGCCACCTGGCTTAAGCGCTTTGAAAAATGCGCCAAATGCATTGTCGATACCCTCGTCACCGTGACGCATATACCAGTTGTGTACGTTGCGAAACGTCAGCACCATATCGGCACTACCTGCGTCGCTAATATCTAACGCTTTGATTGGGTCGAATGCAGTAAGCTCAGCACCTTCGTACTTCATGCCCGGCTTCATTTTTTCTTTGAAGTCTTCTACCGATTTTTTAAAGTAACCGCTGGTTTCATCATCAACGTAAAAGTGAGCAGCTACATACTTACCGTTATCTTTTACAACAGAATAAAGGATGTCGGCGTACCAACCACCACCGGGAGAGATTTCTACCACAGTCATGTCTGGGGTAAGGCCAAAAAAGCGCAGTGTTTGCTGAGGATTACGGTACTCATCGCGTACTTTTGCACTAGCAGAGCGGATATCGCTCATTGCGGCATCAGAAATCGCATCTGCGCTGGCATAAGTAGCACTTACACCTAGGGTTGCGGCTAACACATATTGGGCTAACTTTTTCATTCTTATTTCCTTTTTCTGTCGAGGGTAGGCGAATAACATAACACTATTACTACAAATTACCACGGGTCAGATCAAGCCTATCAGCTAACCCCTATTTGCACTTACGCCTTAGCAGAATAATTCGCAACTCTGTCGCTTCGATGAGATTTCACTACAACCAAGCAAATGACCTCGAGTCTGCGTATTTAAAAGGGTTAAGGAAAAATAACAAACACACAGTAAAGCCACTAAATGCCACTTTACTGCGTGTTTAACTTAGGTGTTGGTGTCCCTCACTAAGCCTGCACTAAAAGGTATTGCGTAAATACTTATTAGTGACGGAAGTGGCGCATACCCGTGAACACCATCGCAATGCCGTGCTCGTCAGCGGCATCAATGACTTCTTGGTCGCGCATAGAGCCGCCTGGCTGAATGACTGCTTTAATACCTGCTTCAGCTGCAGCGTCGATACCGTCGCGGAATGGGAAGAATGCATCAGACGCCATTACAGAGCCTGCAACTTCAAGGTTCTCATCAGCTGCTTTAATACCTGCAATTTTTGCAGAGTAAACACGGCTCATTTGGCCTGCGCCCACGCCTACCGTCATACCGTCTTTGCAGTAAACAATCGCGTTAGACTTCACGTATTTTGCTACCTTCCAGCAGAACATAAGGTCGCGTAGTTCATCTTCGCTTGGCTTACGCTTAGTCACAACTTCTAGGTCTTCCATTTCAACCATGCCGAAGTCGCGCTCTTGTACTAATAAACCGCCGTTTACGCGCTTAAAGTCATAACCTTCAGTTAGCTGACCAGCCCAGTCACCACATGCTAGAAGACGTACGTTTTTCTTCGCACTTACTACTTCTTTCGCTTCATCGCTTACTGTCGGCGCAATAATGACTTCCACAAATTGACGGTCAACAATCGCTTGCGCCGTTTTCGCATCAAGCTCGCGGTTAAACGCGATAATTCCGCCAAATGCTGATGTTGGGTCAGTTTTAAACGCACGGTCGTAGGCACTTAAAATATCATCGCCAATGGCCACACCACATGGGTTAGCGTGCTTAACGATTACACATGCTGGCTCTTCGAATTCTTTTACGCACTCAAGCGCCGCATCCGTGTCAGCAATGTTGTTGAATGACAGTTCCTTACCCTGAAGCTGAGTAGCGGTAGCCACAGACGCTTCTTGAACATTGTTTTCAACATAGAATGCCGCTTCTTGGTGGCTATTTTCGCCATAGCGAAGGTCTTGCTTCTTAGTAAGCTGCATGTTGTAGGTACGTGGGAATTCACTGTGCTGGTGGTCACAGTCTGCTTCACAACCTGTGCTGTCTAAACGAGCACCAAAGTAGTTTGCAATCATGCCGTCGTATTCGGCCGTATGTTCAAACGCTTTAATCGCAAGGTCAAAACGGGTGTTGTACGTTAACGAGCCATTGTTGTCGTTCATCTCTGCAAGCACGCGAGAGTAGTCCGCCGCATTAACAACAATAGTGACATCTTTATGGTTTTTCGCTGCAGCGCGAACCATCGTTGGCCCACCGATATCAATATTTTCAATCGCATCTTCTAGCGTACAGTCTTCGTTTGCCACGGTAGCAGCAAACGGGTAAAGGTTAACCACCACAAGGTCGATCGGCGCAATGCTGTGTTCTTCCATCACTGCTTCATCGGTACCGCGACGACCAAGGATACCGCCATGAATTTTCGGGTGAAGGGTTTTAACGCGGCCAGCCATAATTTCTGGGTGACCTGTGTGATCAGACACTTCTTTAACAGGTAAGCCAGCGTCAGCGAGAAGTTTAGCAGTACCGCCCGTCGACAGAAGTTCTACGCCAGCGTTATGCAGCGCTGTCGCGAAATCGAGGATACCGGTTTTATCAGAGACACTAAGGAGAGCACGTTTAATTGGTTTTGGTGTTTGCATAAATTTTAAGTTTCTAATGTTGTAGTGTTGAAACAAAAAGAGCACCGATTGGTGCTCTTTGGTGGGCAAAGCCCTTGGAATCTTAGTTCATGCCGTATTGCTTAAGCTTCTTGCGAAGTGTGCCACGGTTGATGCCCATCATGATGGCAGCGCGGGTTTGATTGCCGCGTGTGTAAGTCATGACTTCTTCTAGCAGCGGCGCTTCAACTTCAGCCAGTACCATTTCGTACAGGTTATCGATGTTTGCGTTATCCAATTGCTTAAGGTACTTATTAACCGCTTGCTTTACAGAGTCACGCAGTGGCTTTTGAGCTTGCGTTTGTGAAGGCGTAGTTACTGTAGTAGTAAAAGGTGAAGTCACGTTTTGATCGAACATAATACTGTGTTGCTCTTAAGTTAGTCATCACTATGCTGCGGGAGAAATCTGTCGGGTTTCTCGTGTCTGCAGCGCTTGAAAATATGCATTTAGTGCATCGAGTTGCTCATTCGCATCATCGATAGCGTTAAACGTTTTACGAAACTGACGATCCGTATCGTGCTCCGCGAGATACCAGCCCACGTGCTTACGGGCAATTCTCACACCGGCTATGTCGCCATAAAAGTCCTGCACATTGGCTACGTGCTCATGCAAGAGTTCATATAACTCTGACAGCGGCGGTGCTGGTAGGTTCTCGCCCGTTTCAAGATAATGTTGGATTTGCTTAAATATCCAAGGTTTACCTTGCGCGCCGCGACCTATCATTACGCCATCTGCACCGGTGTAATTCAGCACCTCTTGTGCTTTCTCTGGAGAAGTAATATCACCATTTGCAATAACAGGAATTGAAATTGCCGCCTTTATTTGACGTATGGTGCTGTATTCAGCTTCTCCTTTATACATACAAGCTCGTGTTCTGCCGTGAACAGCAAGCGACTGTATGCCGTTTTGCTCTGCAATGCGGGCAATCTCTACCCCATTGCGATTTTCTGGGTTCCAGCCGGTACGAATTTTTAGTGTCACGGGTACATCAACAGCATTAACTACTGCTTTAATAATCGCTTCCACTGTGTCTGGGTATTGAAGCAATGCAGAACCTGCTAGCTTCTTATTAACCTTTTTAGCAGGACAACCCATGTTGATATCGATGATTTGCGCACCGTTCTCAACATTAAATTGTGCTGCTTGAGCCATAAGCTCAGGATCAGCCCCAGCTATCTGTACAGAGCGAATGCCTTCTTCACCCTCATGATTCATACGCGCTTGTGATTTAGCTGTGTTCCAAACTTTCGGGTTACTCGAAAGCATTTCTGAAACAACAAGCCCTGCACCTAAGCGCTTACAAAGTTGGCGAAACGGTCTGTCTGTTACGCCAGCCATGGGGGCCAACATCAAATTGTTTTCTAACTCGTAAGGTCCAATTCGCATTGTAAAATGTATAGCTCGCCATCTAAAACTGCACAGAAAATATACACCCGGCTAAAACGGGGCGCTAAGTGTACGTGTTTTCGCAAGGCTTGAAAAGGCTAAAAATCGCACAAAATTTCACTCCGTGGTCTTGACAGTGAAAAAAATCTGTCACATTAGTAAGCTAACGTCGATTTTTAGTTTAAATATTGTACGAAAGTCTTACAGCCCCCGATTTGAAAGGGCTGTAATGTGAAAAAAATTAACAATTAATTAGGCGGCAACGTGCTTTGTCGTACAAATTTTCGTCGCAATTTTGAGGTGGTTTACCGAAAACACACTATTCTAACTGGGCGTAATTTTCACCGACTGGTCGGTTTATCGCTCAAACTTAGTGTTTTTTGCCCGACACTCTCGCCCATTCACCATCAATGGCACTGGGTTCAAGAGTAATATCGTTAGCGTACGCTTCTTCTATGCGCGTAACTTGCTCCGCCAAAATGCCAGAAAGAACTAACAAACCGCCTAGCTTGCAGTAATTTGTAATAACGCTTTGAAGTTCTAGTAATGGACCTGACAAGATGTTCGCCATCACGACATCGGCTTCAAGCTCAGGCTGGTCTTCAGGAAGGTATACATCCAAACGGTCTTCAACGCCGTTGCGTCGTGCATTTTCTTTTGTTGCTTGTAGCGCTTGTGGGTCGATATCAATGCCGATGACGCGCTTAGCGCCTAACTTCAGCGCAGCTAACGCTAATATTCCAGAGCCACAGCCAAAATCGACGACGGTTTTATCCGTCATCTCTATGCCGTCAAGCCAGCGCAAGCAAAGCGCAGTGGTAGGGTGCGTGCCAGTACCAAAGGCAAGACCTGGGTCTAACATTACGTTAACGGCGTTTGGATCGGGAACATCGCGCCAGCTTGGGCATATCCACAATCGCTCGCCAAATTGCATGGGATGGAAGTTATCCATCCACTCTCGCTCCCAGTCTTTGTCTTCAAGTGGCTCAAGCTTATATTTAAAATCAGGGCCCAAGACTTTGGCTTTACCCAAGCGCTGAAGAATGCCTTTCATATCGGCATCAGCTTCAAATAAGCCGACGACTTGTGTATCGGGCCACAGTAACACTTCACCCGGCTTGGGCTCGTACATAGGGGTGTCTTTCGCATCCACATAGGTCACTGCTTGTGAGCCGTTGGCCGTCAGCATGTCGCCTATTGATTCTGCATGTTCAGAGGAGGTATTAATTCGAAGTTGTAGCCAAGCCATAGTTATCGTTCATTGAGACCTTTGCGCATTATTGTACCTTTGCTTGGCAGTAAACAAAATGCAGGCAAGCGAAAAGCTTTCAGTAAATGAAAACGCGATGCTTACAGAGGCATGATCAAATCTAACCACTTTGGTTCTCAACAGGCTCTCAAGTACCCAATAAAACTTGGCTGCTCAATTGATTACGTAAGCCTCGAGAAAAACTAACCTTTTGTCGACTGGTGAAATTCTAATATAAGTTTATATTATGAGAAGGGTATCGTTTAATTTATAGTCTGGTTCATCTGTTGTATGCGCGCACTTTTATCTGCTGTTTGTTTACTGTGTTTTATCATACCGCTTAGCGCGAAAGAGCTAGATGTGGTTGTAGGCTGGAACAAGCCTCCATACGTTATTTCACAAGAGCACACCGGCTTTGAAGTTGACTTGGTGCGGGCGATCCTTGCTGAAATGGGATATGGATTGTCGCCTATTTATGTTCCTTTCGGGCGTACGGCAAGGTTATTAAAAGATGACGCCGTTGACATTGGACTTACCCTTAATCCTGCACACACGGTCGATCAAAGCATTTTATCTGAGCCATATATTATCTATCAGAACGTCGTGGTAACACGGGCAGACAGAGAACTGACGATAGACAGTATCGACGATTTGAAAGGTAAAAGCGTCATTGCTTTTCAAACCGCTCAATCGGTACTAGGTGAGGACTTTGGGCGAACTCTCGCATCGCAAACTACCTATATAGAAATGGCACGACAAGATCGTCAAGTGGACATGCTGATGCGCGGCAGTGTCGATGTTGCCATTCTCGATAGAAATATTTTCAACTACTTCAAATCTGCAAACAGTGCTTATGCCGAAGACGCAACCGTCTTTCATGAGCTTTTTCCTATATCGCCTTACAGTGCTGCAATCCCCGACCCTGCGCTAAGAGCCAAGTTCAACGCCACCCTTCGGCTATTTATTGAAGATGGGCGGTATCAGTTACTGCTTGATGAATATAAGCTCGATAACCTCCTTCATAAGCTTTCCGTAGCGGAAACGGCAAAATAATTCTTAGACAGTGAACTATTTCTGATTCAACGTATAAGAAACTAACATTACGTTACCTTCTATTGCCGTCAAAAGCTGCATAATAAGAAGGAGTAACAGGCGCTAGGATCATACGTTAAGGAAAGGTTTATGTTGAAACAGGGTTTTTTGCTGGCCGTAGTCGTGCTATGCACTGCATGCGTGTCTCAAGCAAATCATACAGATAAGATTGAGCAATGGTTAGATAAGCCTGCTCACGTTCAGGCGCAAGCTATTGCGAGTGGCGACACGACATCTGCTGAGCTCGTTAGCGGTTATCTTGCGCGAATCGAACGGCTAGATGAAAAGGTAAATAGCGTCTTAGCGTTGAACCCTAACGCGCTGACCGAAGCGAAGGCCATCGATAAACAACTAGCGAATGGCGAGACGCTGGGCCCTCTGGCAGGTATTCCCGTGCTGCTAAAAGATAATATCGAAAGTAAAGAGATGCCCACCACAGCCGGCTCAATGGCGCTTATTACTAATGACACTGGTCGCGATGCGCCTATCGTAGAAAAACTGAAAGCGGCAGGGGCAATTATTTTGGGTAAAACCAATTTGTCTGAGTGGGCTAACTTTCGTTCAGAGTCTTCGGTGAGTGGCTGGAGCGCTGTGGGTGGGCTTACCCGAAACCCACATATACTATCAAGAAGTGCGTGTGGCTCGTCATCAGGCTCAGGGGCGGCAATGTCGCTTCGTTTGGCGTCTCTTGCTGTGGGCACTGAAACCAATGGTTCTATTATATGTCCCGCGTCTATAAACGGTGTAGTAGGCTTTAAACCAACAGTGGGTTTACTTTCAAGAACTCACATAGTGCCTATATCTTTCAGTCAAGACACCGCGGGTCCAATGACATCTAACGTTCAAGATGCCTGGCTGATGACGTCAATTATGGCAGGCACAGATGCAAGCGATAACGCTACGCTAGATGCAGACTCTCATCGTCCAGCTATGCCCGCATCGTCCATGCTTGCTACCGATTTAAAAGGTAAGCGAATTGGTGTGGTTAGGTACCGCCAAGGCGATAATCCTCATGTACTCGCCGTATATGAAAAGGCGTTGAATCAGCTAAAAGCATCGGGCGCTACGTTGGTGGACATCAGTGACTTCTCTCAGCCAGATTCATTTTGGGCTGACTCTTATAATGTTCTGCTGAGCGAGTTCCATCATAGTATTAACGAATACTTGTCGGGGTCGCCGGCAGAGCTCCCTGCAAGGAACTTGTCTGAGCTTATCGATTTCAATAACAAAACAGAGCGCGAGTTAGCGTTATTCAATCAAGACATTTTCGAAAAATCGCTCGCGTCGGCAGCCATTGACAGCGAAAAGTATCAAAATGCACTGCGCCTTATTCAAGACACGGCGGGCAAAAATGGTATTGATACGTTGTTAGTAAAGCACAATGTTGATGTACTAGTTGCGCCCTCAAACAGCCCTTCTTTTTTAATAGACGGCGTATATGGTGACCATTCGCCTGTCGGTTTTATCGGTATCGGGTATTTGGCCGCAATTGCAGGATATCCGCATCTCACAGTGCCCGCTGGACAGGTGAAAGATCTTCCTGTGGGAATTAGCTTTATTGGTGGAAAGTGGCAAGACGAAAGCGTGTTGAAAATAGGTAGAGTCTTTGAAGCAAAACACGGCTTCTTCATTAAGCCTGGCCTTCTGCCTACACGTTTTGACAACCCAGCGCTAAAAGGTATCGAAGACGGAATTGACGTAGTTCGCTAGCGGGAAATGAGGATACATAATCGTATTTCGCCTCAACAGAAACGAAAAAAGCCCTTGGTTTAACTCAAGGGCTTTTGAACGTCTTTTCTTTCGATTGGTTAGCCAGGCTTTTTCACCCAAGCGCTACACCAGCCATCAGCGTTAACAAGCTTATTAGGGAAAATGTTACAAGGGCGGTGTTGTTCGCCATCGGCGCCCTGCACGTACATGCAGTTTGCGCATTTTGCACCTTCAACAGTTGACGACGGTGTGTAGTTCAGTGCTTTTGCAGTAGGGTCATCAGCACTCAATTGTTCTTGAGCCTGAGCACGTAACGCTACACCACCTAATGTAAGACCGATAACTGTCGAGCCAGAAAGCTTTAAAAAGTCACGGCGATTTACAGATTTCATAACATTCTCCTTAAGAGATAGAAACGATAATGATTCTTTTTTATTCAGTGCCTTAAACGCAAAAACCTGCCCAAAGAGGCAGGTTTTGTTTCATTTTTAAATACTATCTCTTTTTGAAAAAAGATCGAACGAAATGTCGCATTTTCGCTTGATCCAGATTAAATAAACTTCAGAGTTACAACCTTAAGTATTGAATGTAAGACCGCTGGACAGTTTATTAGTTCACTTCACGGTTAACTTTACAACGGGCTTTGCATACGCAAATTGCGCAATTCGTTGTGTGCTGTGGTAGCTGTCTAGGCCTGAGATACAGGCCGTTTGCGCTTGCTCTATATCAGCATAGCCGTCTGAATCTATTATTTGCTCAGGAACGTAGAGCTCTTGGATCTCGCCGATAACCATTTCGGTTTCATTAAGCAAAGTAAAATGCTGTGCTACTTTTAAGCCCATTTTAATTTCACTTTCTTTGACATACGGCGCACTGAAGGACTCACTGATCTGCGCGGTTAACCCAACGGCTTCAAATTCACTTTCATCTGGCGCATAGCGGGCTGATGTTTGGTGGGCTTTGTCGACCCAGTCAACAGCCACGTGATTTAGCGTATAAAAGCCCTGCTGTTTTATATTGCTCAACGTATCTCGCGTGACGGTATGTGGACGCATGATCATGCCAATGAGAGGCGGGTTTGCACCGACATGAACAATAGAGCTCACTATAGCCAAATTGTTTGTAACGCCGTTTGTTGTACCCACCAAAGTCGCCGATTTAAAACCAGACAAACTATTGATTAGGTTTGCGCGGTAGCGCTGTGCAAGGGCGTCTATATCACCGCGGGTAAACTGCTTAGTCATTCTCTCTTTCTGCCTCTATCTGAATGTCATCACCGTGCTGATAAGCAGTAAGCTCAATGGGCTGACAACACACTTGGCAGTCGAGCACCTGTACTTGGCCAACATCGTTAATTTCATCTATTTCAACATCATTTGGGGCCATACAGTAAGGACAGGAAAAGCCCATGGAACGAGTTAAACTCATATTTAAATGCCTTTGTAATCACTAATACTATTTGTTACGTAATGCAAAGACGAGTGGATTTTCTTTTAGACACGCCCCTTGTATCTGATTTTAAGAGAAAAGGACAAGACTGCCATTTGACGCTTAAGAGTAATCAGAAAACTGGGTGCACAAATAATAGATGTGATAGACGAAAAAGGTGACCTTGTGGCAAATAAAGTCGGTCAATGCCCGTGCTGTAATAGAGAAACTCGCCTTACTTACCATCATCTTATACCGCGAAAAATGCACAGGCGTACCTATTTTAAAAAGCACTTTAGCAAAGCGGAGCTTCAGGACGGCATTTACATTTGCAGACAATGTCACAGCGGTATACATCGATTTTATGATGAGATGACGTTGGCCAAACACTACTTCAATTTGCAGCGTTTATTGGCAGATGCGCAGCTTTCTTCGTTCTTTCATTGGGTGTCTAAACAGCGCGTACGCGTGTAAAAGTACACGCTGTGCACTATTAGCAGAGCAGATGTGATACCCAATCGCGGAGGATTTAATTTGATTCGCGTGGCTGTATAAATATACACTATTGGTGTTTTCATAGCCAAAGATACCTCATGCGAAAAGATTTACCGCCACGTTATTACCTTACACACTTTCACGAGTTCCTTGGGTTCTTTGAGGGTGCTAGCAGGGCGCTTCTAAGTGACGAAGCCACTGACTTTGTTAGGCGTTTTAAAGCGTTAGACGATGACAAACAGTGTATTGTTGTGCGCGCTGCAAATCGCAAGTATGCAGTGATTGACAGGACGCAGTTCAATTATAGCGAAATCGCTGTGCCACAAGAGCAAATAGATTGGCTTACCGACAACGGCTGGTTTGGTGACCTTACCCACGCTTCGCTTAATGACATCGCTGGTGTCTTGACCAAAGATGCTCTGCTTGAGCTACTTGCTGAATACGGCAGTATTCAGGGGCTCGCATCTCTCACCAAGCCTAAACTCGTGACGTTGCTTAATGAACATATCGAAGCTAGAGGCTGGCCAGAGCGCTTTTCGCTAGATAACTACTTAGTGTGCTTGTTCGACGATGCACTTCGCTATTTGCTGTTTATCTATTTTGGTAACACCAAAAGCCGTCTAAATCAGTTTTCTATGCGCGATTTAGGCGTAATGAGAACCCGTTCTGATTCCGTAACGGATACGGCGCGTTTTGAAACTAAAAGCGACGCCCAAGCGTCATGGTTTTACGCTAACCATTACAGCCAGTTAGCTTTTTATAACGATGATATGTTGCTTGCCATTGCCGAAGGTGAACTGCCCATTACAGAAGGTGTGTCGGCCTGTTTTTATCGCGACCAGTTTCTCTATGCACTAGGTCTAAAAGTGCTGATGTTTGATAGAGCGAAAGGGCTAGAAGTATTGAAAGCGGCGCAAAGCGATAAGGCAAAAGAGAAGTGGCTAAGAGAGAGCTACAAAGACGGAGATGAAGATGGCGTTAAGCAAGCACTTGAAGAAATAATTGATAATCCGCCATCGGATACACTGTTAGCTTTTGCAGAAGATTTTTACGCCCGCAAATACCATAAAAAGCGCACCAGTACGGTTACCGATATGCTTCGTAATGCGAGTCGAACTTTGGAAATCGACGTAAGCCAAAACCAACAGGTTGAGCGTGGTGTGCTGGCGCATTATGCAAGGCACGGCATTGAAGGCTGGCGCACGGAAAACCGATTATGGCGCACTTTGTTCGGCCTTACCTTTTGGAAGCAACTTTACGAAGAAGACACGCTGGTTACTGAGTTTGATCGCAGACCGTTATCGCTTAAACAGAATAACTTTTACGCCAAGTTTGAACACAGTATTGAAGCGTTGTTACAGGCGCTTGATAGCAAAGAAAAACTGCGTTTTCACATTCACAAAATGGCCACGATGCACTATGGCAAAGTTAATAGCCTGTTTATGTGGTCTAGTCATTTGCTTACGCCTATAGAAGCGCTAATTGAGCATGGTTCGCTAGATTCTATTTATGCTTTACTTCGCATGATGTGCAAAGACTTTGAGAGCCTCCGAGATGGCTTCCCCGATATCATGGTATTTGACGGCGCACTTCGCTTTGAAGAAATCAAAGCGCCTGGCGATCAGCTTCGCCGAAATCAGCTGGTTTCAATTCAACGTTTGCAGCAAGCTGGATTTGACGTTGCGGTAACAACAGTGAAATGGATACGCGACCCAGCACAGCCTTATGTTGTGGTAGATATAGAGACCACTGGGGGAAACAGCAGCTACAACCGGATTACCGAAATAGGTATGGTAAAACTTGTTGGTGGGAAAGAGGTGGACAGGTTTCAAACCCTGTTAAATCCGCAGCGCCGAATTCCTAGCAACATTACCCGCCTTACTGGAATTTCGGATGACATGGTGGCAGATGCTCCGCTTTTTGCTGAAGTAGCGGAGCACGTGGCCAGCTTCACCGAAGATGCTGTGTTTGTCGCGCATAACGTGAATTTCGACTATGGGTTCATTAAGCAAGAGTTCGCAAGATTAGAGCAAACTTTTAGGCGACCGAAAATGTGCACCGTGCGCGAAATGCGCCGCACTTATCCGGGGCTACCATCCTACTCCTTGGCAAACCTGACCCGGCACTTTCACATCGATATGGAGCAGCATCACCGTGCGCTGAGCGATGCCAAAGCCGCTGCCGAGTTGTTAAAGCTAGCGTTTGAAAAAGACGATGAGCTGGTGGGTATTTCGTCAAATACGTAATTGTCCTCGTGTTATTTTAGACTGGTGTACTGAACAAAATGCGCGTTAGCTTAGTATCTAAAGGGTTAAAAATGCATATTGAGAAGTAAGAGATGGCATTAACTGAAGAACAAGAATCACGAATAATTGAAATGGCGTGGGAAGACCGCACGCCGTTTGAAGCCATTGAGCGTTTATACGGGCTGCCAGAAAAAGACGTAATAAAGCTTATGCGCAAAAACCTCAAACAGAAAACTTTCAAAAACTGGCGAGAGCGTGTATCGGGCAGAAAAACAAAGCACGCTAGCTTGCGACCTGAAGGTGTAGACAGAGGGTATTGTCCTTCACAGTATAAATACAAAAGTGCCAATAAGTAGTGTACCCAATCAGCGCGTGGGGTCTGTAGAGCCCCTTTAGCGAAGGCTGCACTACATTACTTCTTAGGATGCGTCATTGTTGTTATCGGTAAGAGGAATGCGGTTAGCTGCTGACGTAACGGCGTAGGGAATATGATGGTATTACTAGATTGGGTAATGCTTTTTGCGTGATGGACTTGGCGCAGTAAATTCTGATAGGTTTCATCACTTTGCTGAACGGCTTCCACTTTTTTCATCATTAATTCAATGAATTCTGCTGGTGAAAGGTCATTATGCTGCCTTATTTCAAAGGCCAGCGCCTTGATCACGTACGCTTCCCATTCTTTCCTGTAACTGTCTTTCAGGCGTTCAGGGTAGAGCGTTAAGTCAGATATATCCTGAGCTAAGTCTACTATATCTAGGGGATCATCAAAGAGGACACGAAACGCTAGAAGCGCTTCATCTGAGAGTCGAGAAATGGGAAGTTTTTCTTTGAACTGAGCGTAGCGGCTTGGCACAAAAACACCTTTTCTTAACGGGTAAAACCTTGAAATAAAATGAAGATAATTCCTATCAACACCGCCAAATTGTAATAAAACCTAAATATCGTTGAAAGTTGTTAAGATTAAAAATACGTAATCTGCGGTAACTGAACTCACAATGGCGACAAGCCGTAACTTATTATGCACTGTTAAAGTGTGTACGCGTTCTTGCTGTTTGGCCCATCGTTTGATGGGCCTTTTTTATGTGGTGTAGGCGCTTTGTTTCATTCAACTATCGAAGGAGAGTTTTACTCCTGCCAGTAATCGACTGACACTATCTACCACATCAGCTCTTATAAACCATTCAACATCATGCTTCTTAGATAGCACGCCACTAAATTCCAGAGAGCCGCCGTGACCTGTCCCTAGGAAGTCTTCAATTAATTCAGCGCGCTCACCAAAACTACTGTCTATATAGGAATAGTAAGCAAAATATTCGATAGGATATGATGTGTTAAAAGCGCTTGCAGCGAATTCGCCGCTGGTGCCCACTACAACTTTCGCAGCACTTTCATCAGTACGCTGCACTAATTCAATGAACGCGGTATCTTGTTCATTAATACGTAATCGATATTCTGCCCGGGCAAACGTACCGTTCAGCATTCTTTCAAAACTGGCTTCGTAGCTATGTCGTTGTCCCATCTTGGCCGAATATTCAATTTCGAAATACTCATCCTCTCCGCCAATACTAAAGGCTTCAGATGCTTCAGCATTTGCAAGTTGACCAACGACTATTTCAATGGCGGTGTCGTTTTGCAATTGCCTCACGTGACGTACCCCCGTTATCCAACCATCTTTCGACAAGCCGGTGGAAGAAACACGCCCTTTGTAAGTTGGAATAACGCCTAACTCAGTTTTCCCCGAATCGGTTTCATGCCTTAAGTATAGTCGCCTTGCGTAGAGATAATCAGTGTTGTCGCTGCCGAATGTATTGTGGCTTGATGAAAAGTCATCGCCAGTCACCACAAAGCTGTTTACTGACCACGCAGAAGTAATGGCAAGAGAGGGATAGTAACGCAGTCGATATTGTTCGCGGCTTGGGCGGTTGGAACGATTATCGTAACGAACCTGAATATCTAGCTTCTGTGAGAAGGTGGGCGCTATTTGTTCTGCCTGCGCGTTAGTTCCTGCAATGGCTATCAGCGGTAAAATAAACAAAAAAGAATTTCGCACCTGTTTAACCCTAAACAACATGATTAAGTAGTTTATACATTAAATCTAATTAATTAGCGCAACGAATAACGTAATTAGCGCAACGAATAGCGGTTTAAGGAAAAAAATACAAAAAAAAGCCGGCAGGGATGCCGGCAATAAGTGGAGTGGGACTCCAATGAGGGTAAAACACACAAAAGCATTAAAACTCAGGGAGATGTCTTAAAACTTGTATGCAGTATAGAACCAGTTTTTAAATAGGAAAATCGTTAAAAATTGATTGTAGTAATCGGAAAATTAGAATGTGCTGAATAGCGAATAGCGAATAGCGAATAGCGAATAGCGAATAGCGAATAGCGAATAAAGAAAATTGGGCTACACAAAAAACAGCGTGTAGCCCAAAGGGGGGGATTAGGCTAAGCCTAGCTTCTTCTCTAGGTAGTGGATGTTGGTTCCACCCGCGAAGAAGTTTTCATCGGCCATAATGGCGCGCTGAAGAGGGATATTCGTTTTAATTCCTTCAACCACAATCTCTTCAAGGGCGTGGCGCATACGAGCAATCGCTTCGTCGCGGCTTTCACCATAAGTGATAAGCTTACCAATCATTGAGTCGTAATAAGGGGGCACGTGGTAGCCCGCGTAAATATGCGACTCCCAACGAATACCTAAACCACCTGGCGCATGGAACATATCAATAGGACCAGGGCTAGGAATAAAGGTTTGTGGATCTTCTGCGTTAATTCGACATTCAATAGCGTGGCCACGAATTTGAATTTGCGACTGATCAATTGATAGTGGCTGACCGGCTGCAATGCGAAGCTGCTCTTTAATAAGGTCAACGCCTGTGATCATTTCAGATACAGGGTGCTCTACCTGAATACGGGTATTCATTTCAATGAAATAGAATTCACCGTTTTCATATAGGAACTCGAAAGTACCTGCTCCGCGGTAGCCAATTTCAATACAGGCTTTGCGGCAGCGATCGCCAATCTTGGTGCGCATTTGCTCAGAAATACCCGGTGCAGGCGCTTCTTCAACCACTTTTTGGTGGCGACGTTGCATTGAACAGTCACGCTCACCTAAGTGAATGGCGTTACCTTGGCCATCGGCTAATACCTGAATTTCAACGTGACGTGGGTTCTCAAGGAATTTTTCCATGTAAACCGTTGAGTTACCAAATGCAGCGCCAGCTTCTGCTTGCGTTGTTTCAATGGCTTTAATCAACTCAGCTTCGCTGCGCACCACGCGCATACCACGACCACCGCCGCCGCCCGCAGCTTTAACGATGATTGGGTAACCAATGCGCTTAGCAATGGCTTTGTTGCGCTCTACGTCGTCAGTTAGCGGGCCGTCGGAACCGGGTACACACGGTACGCCTGCTTTTTTCATGGCGTTGATAGCAGAAACTTTGTCACCCATAAGGTTGATAGTTTCAGCTTTAGGGCCAATGAAAATAAAGCCGCTTTTTTCTACCGCTTCAGCAAAGTCTGCGTTTTCCGCTAGGAAACCGTAACCTGGGTGAATTGCAATAGAGTTAGTGACTTCTGCAGCAGCAATAATGCGAGGAATGTTCAGGTAGCTTTCGGTTGCCGATGCTTTACCAATACAAATCGATTCGTCAGCCAGCAACACGTGCTTCAAGTTTTTATCCGCAGTAGAGTGTACCGCTACGGTTTTGATGCCTAGTTCTTTACAGGCTCTCAAAATACGCAGGGCAATCTCACCACGGTTAGCAATAAGTACTTTATCTAGCATAGTTAAGCACTCGCTTATTCAATGATGAACATTGGCTGGTCAAATTCTACAGGGTCTTGGTTTTCAACCAAGATTGCCTTAACCACACCGGCTTTATCTGCTTCAATTTGGTTCATCATCTTCATCGCTTCAACGATACAAAGCGTGTCGCCAACTTTCACTTGCTGACCCACTTCTGCAAATGCTTTTGCCGTTGGTGAAGATGCACGGTAGAACGTACCTACCATTGGAGACTTAACAACGTGACCTTCTGGCTGAGCTGGCTCTGCTGGTGCTTCAGAAGCAGTGGTAGCGGCCGCCGCTGGAGCAGGTGCCATTTGCGGTGCAGCTGGTGCTGCAAAGCTGTAGTTCATTGGCGCTTGAACACCCGTTGGGCCACGGTGGATGCGTACAGACTCTTCGCCTTCAGTGATTTCTAGCTCGGCAATGCCAGATTCTTCCACTAGTTCGATGAGTTTTTTAATCTTTCTAATATCCATGTTCTGTCTCTGCTTTATTTATGCGATTTCGGTAAGTTGATTGCTGCAGTTAGCGCGAGCGAGTAGCCCATGGCACCAAGGCCAACAATGACGCCAGCTGCAACATCAGAAAAATAGGAATGATGACGAAACGGTTCACGGGCGTGAACGTTCGACAAATGCACTTCAATAAACGGGATATTGACACTTAATAATGCATCGCGAAGGGCGACGCTGGTGTGCGTGAAGGCAGCAGGATTAATAATAATGGCATCAACAGTACCCATAGCAGCGTGCACGCGATCAATCAGTTCAAACTCAGCGTTTGACTGAAAATGCGTTAAGGTCACGTTGCTTGACGCAGCCTGCGCCTGCAAATCATCTACGATGTCTTGCAAGGTTTGTGTGCCGTATTTGTCGGGTTCTCTTTGGCCTAACATATTCAGGTTAGGGCCGTTCAATAACAAAATATTCATCTAGTTTGCTGCTATCTTCGGGAAAAAGTCACGGTTATTGCCATTTCAACAAACTTTTGTGACAGTTGCACGAAAAAAAGCCAATTAATTTGTTCGTTTATTGTGTTAAATGCTGATTATAGTGATAGATAAAGATTTCGCAGCAAAATACTGGTCTAATCAGGTGTTTTCGGCGCAAAGTTTATTGGAAAGTTTGCTTATTTGCTGCCTGTGAAACCGCAGCATGCTGCACTCTCAGAAGGCGTTAGTGGGGGATGAGATGGTAGTTTTAACGAAAAGTATCAGTATGTATTGCTATAAATTCTAAGGCGAGGCCTTAGTTAGGGCGCTGTCGAGGGAAAACGGCACACTCACGTACTTACCATGGAATTTGGCTACATATATGCCAAAGTGAAGGTGGGGTAAGGAAGAAAACCCCGTATTGCCGGTATAACCGATAAGCTGCCCGCGCTTTACAGTTTGCCCTCTTGTTACTACTACACCTTTATATTTCAGGTGGTAGTATTCGCCGGTGGTTCCGTCGCTATGAAGAATAACAACGTAGTTAGCGTATTTTGCAAACTTCGGCGTTGGCCCGCCTTTCGTGCCGTCATCTTTCGTGTCGATCACTACGCCTTCCCGGGCGGCTAAAATAGGTGTACCTACAGGCGCGGCAAAATCGAGAGCATACCTTGACGCACCAGAATGACTAAAATTGCCGTTAAAGCCTTGCACAATACGGTATTTGCTAGCTGGTTGTAGCGGTGGCAGATACGTATAGGCGTTGTCGTGTATCGCGTCTACGCGCCCCACCGTCCATTTAACGCGCATAGATGGCCAGAATGCGTCGGCATTTTTTACTACGCCAAGGGGCACTTGGTCATTGGTATCTAAAAATGCGTTAACGTGGGCTTTTGATTTAAGCTCCCCATTGCCTGTGGGAATGTCTCGCATAACATTGGAATAGAGAGTTAGCGCTACGGGCAATTCTACTTTTCTCTGTACTGAGACTAAATAAAGAGAAGAAGACGAAGGCGTAAGCTCAAAACAAAAGCGTTTGTTATCAAAGCACCCCGTGGTTTTCGCCGTTATTGATAGGGAAAAAGTGAGCGAAATAAAAAAGAAGGCCAGCATTGAAGCCACCCTTCTTTTCTGAAACCCGTTTCTACCCAAGATAAAGAGAGCGGCGCTTCGCACCGCTCGCCATATGAGAAGAGGAAAGTCCTCGAATCGACGCGCCTTAGTCCAAGCGACCACTTTGACCGTCATTAGTGTTAGACCCATTGTTAAGCCACTCGTTTACGTGACCGGCAAAGGCGTCTGCTTTCATAAACCCGGTGACACGGGCCTTGGTTAGCTCGTCGCCGTTTTTGTCAAAGAACAAAATGGTTGGCAGGCCTAGCACAGTGAAGGTGTCAAAAATCTCCTGACGTTCTGGTGTGTTATCGGTAAGATCCATTTGCATCCATACTGTATTGCTAAGCGCAGATATCACTTGCTCGTCTGGGAAGGTGTACTTTTCAAATTCCTTACAGGCTACGCACCAGTCGGCGTACAAATCGACCATTACGGTTTTACCTTGTGCGTTAGCCGCCGCTATTTTATTACGTAAGTCTGCCAAGTCTCGCGCAACAACAAAGTCTGGATGCCCTGCGTGAACACCATCAGCATGTTCGCCCCAAAGCCCTGTGTTTAGCCCTGCTTGATAAGTAAGGCCAGCACTTCCCATAATGCCTATTGCCACCACAACAGCACGTACAAGCTTCATCAGTGAGTTTTTGCTGGCGCGATTGAGTACCCAGTAGTAACCGAATAAACCGAAGCCAAGCAATCCCCATAGGAAGCCAGTGGCTGGGCTATTATATAAACGCTCAATAAACACAATGGCCACGGCAAGCATCATAAAGCCGAAAGTCACCTTAACCACATTCATCCAGTTACCTGCTTTAGGTAGGAGTTTTCCACCTGTCATGCCGAACAGAATAAGTGGAACGCCCATACCAATGCTTAATAAGTAAAGCGAAACAAAACCTAGCGTCATATCGCCAGTTTGGGCGATGAATAACAATATGCCAGTTAGCGGGGCAGTAGTGCAGGGCGAAGCGATAAGGCCAGACAATACGCCCATAATAAACACCCCTGCGAAACTGCCGGGCGTTTGATTGTTACTCATGTGAGTGAGCTTTTCTTGATACTTTGCCGGTAGCTGAATTTCAAAGCCACCAAACAGGGCAACGGCAAGCGCCACAAATAGCACAATGAATAGGCCCAGCACCACAGGGTGTTGCAGCGCAGCCTGAAACTGCGCCCCTGCCACAGCGACAACCAACCCAAGCAACGAGTATGTAATCGCCATACCTTGAACATAAACAAAGGTCAGCCAGAATGAATGCGATGCGGTTTTAGGTTTGCCCTGACCAATCACAATGCCCGACACAATGGGGTACATAGGAAATACGCAAGGCGTAAAAGCTAAGCCGACACCTAGCGCAAAAAACAGAGCTAAAGTGAGAGTAAGGTTATCTTTATCGATTAGCCTTTGCGCTAAATCGAACTGCTCGCTTTGAGAAGAGGCCGCTGCGTCATTTGAATTTGAGGTCGTATCTGTATCAGCAACTGCACTGCTTCCCACTTCATTTAAATACACGACTTTCACTGTGGGCGGGTAGCAAAGCCCTGCGTCAGCGCAGCCTTGATAGCGAATTTTAACTACGCCGTCACTGAGTGCTGACTCAATGGGTAAGGTAATAGATACGCCGTTATAAAACACTTCAGACTCGCCAAAAAACTCATCCTGAATCATTACCCCATTTGGGTACTCAGGCTCGCCAATTTCGGCTTGTTTCGCCACAAACTTAAACTGCTTTAGATACAGATAATAGCCTTCCGCAATATCGAAACTTACCGTAAGCGCGTCGCCTTTTTGGTTAAAATCGAACGCAAACGCTTGGTCTACATCTAAAAATTGGGGTTCATCCACGAACGGATCGTCAAAGGCATTGGGCACCTGAGCCGAGGCGAACGTGCTTAATAACGTCATTAAACAAAACGCTGAGAGAACATAAGCAGTAAAGCGCTGGAACAGCGAAGCTGATGCATTGCCTGATGAGAAAGGAGGTAAAGTCATAAAGTTACAGTTCATTTTTATCTATTTTGCGTTGTCGTTATTTTTATTAGAATTACGTTTTAACTAGCGCTGTAGCGTGGTTTGTAACCACTGACCGTAAGCGCTGCTAGCCTCAGCATTAAGTTCTAACCATTCAGGGACATCATACGGATGTAGTTCGCTTACTCTATCGAAGGCCTGTAAAACGTGTTGTGTGTTCGTTTTAATAAGCAGTTGGCATTCTACGTCGGTTTCCACCTTCCCCTGCCACTCATAAACGGACTCTATACCCTTGATTATGTTGACGCAGGCGGCAAGCTTTTCTTCAACGAGCGTGCTGGCAATTAACTGCGCTGTCTTTTCATCGGGCGTGGTGCACAATACAAGCTTAATTGTCATGAACTTTTCCTACTTTATTTCGCGCTTGTTACTTTGCTAATGGGTCGATATGTAATTGACCTGAAAAGTCGCACTATTCTTTCATAGCTACAGTATATCACGGTCGTTATCGGTCGCTTTAAGTGGCTATTTAAGCGAAAGGGTGGGCACCTTTTCTTGTTATTACGTACAAAGACCCTATAACAGGTTATGAATACATGAAAGAGGAAGCATTTTGCGGGTTTTATTTATACTGTTTGCCCTATTACCTATTTTAGAGATTGCGTTGCTGATAAATGTGGGCAGCGTGATCGGTGGTTGGAATACCGTTGGCTTGGTACTTCTTTCTGCCTTTATTGGTGCTTACTTTGTTAAACGCGAAGGCGTGAGTACACTGCAAACTGCACAAGAAAAAATGCAGCGAAATGAAGTGCCAGGAAAAGAACTAGTTGAAGGCTTGATGCTGGTGGTTGCGGGTGTTTTACTTGTGACGCCAGGCTTTATTACCGATATTTTCGGCTTCTTATTGGCAATGCCAGGCTCTCGTCACTTCTTTGCTGCTCAGGTCAGTAAGCACATGAAAATGCGTGTTGTCGCTCCGGGTATGGGGCCGGGAACTGCAGGCTTCGGACAGGGTCAGTCACCGTTTGGGCAAAGTCCTTTCGACCAGCGTTCACGCTCACATAATAGCGATGGTGATGTGTTTGAAGGTGAGTACACCGATCACACCACTAACGACCCAGATAAGCGCTTAAAATAGCGAGCCCCAACGCCCTCTCCATCAGGTTATGAGCGCCGTTTACCGCGATAAACGGCGTTTACTTGCCCAATAAAAAGAAGTATTTAGCGAAAAAACCAAATTTTTTACATTTTTTTGCTTAAAAACCCTTGAAGTTATCTGGGTACTACCCCATCTATCCGTGCAGAAACGATTTTAACTGCTCAGCAATGAGCAACCTTAAACACACGGCATTTAGATTGTCTGAATGTCGACAATTACATTCATTTGAATAGTGAAATTTTCAGGAGACTTGAAAATGGCAATTCGTCCTTTACACGACCGCGTAATCCTTAAGCGCGCAGAGCAAGAAAGCAAATCTGCAGGCGGTATCGTTCTGACTGGTTCTGCAGCAGAAAAATCTACACGCGGCGAAGTAATCGCAGTAGGTAACGGTCGCATTCTTGAGAACGGCGAAGTTAAAGCGCTAGACGTTAAAGTAGGCGACACCGTTATTTTCAACGACGGTTACGGCGTTAAAACAGAAAAGCTGGATGGTGAAGAAGTACTAATCCTAAGCGAAAGCGACATTCTAGCGATTGTTGAGTAATTACAACTAACGTTAAAACGAATTTTAGAGGAATTTAATCATGGCAGCTAAAGAAGTACGTTTTGGTGATGACGCTCGCAGCAAAATGCTAAAAGGCGTAAACACACTAGCTAACGCAGTTAAAGTAACACTAGGTCCAAAAGGCCGTAACGTTGTTCTAGACAAGTCTTTCGGTGCACCTACTATCACTAAAGATGGTGTGTCTGTAGCGAAAGAAATCGAGCTTGAAGACAAGTTCGAGAACATGGGCGCGCAGATGGTAAAAGAAGTTGCGTCTAAAGCGAATGACGAAGCAGGTGACGGTACAACTACGGCTACTGTACTTGCTCAAGCAATCGTTACTGAAGGTCTTAAGAGCGTTGCAGCGGGTATGAACCCAATGGATCTTAAGCGCGGTATCGACAAAGCAGTTGCGGCAGCAGTTGAAGAGCTTAAAGCTCTGTCTACTGACTGTGCAGACAGCAAGTCTATCGCTCAAGTAGGTACTATCTCTGCAAACTCTGATTCAGAAGTTGGCGACATCATTGCTCAGGCAATGGAAAAAGTAGGTAAAGAAGGTGTTATCACTGTAGAAGAAGGTCAGGCACTTCAAAACGAACTAGACGTTGTTGAAGGTATGCAGTTCGACCGCGGTTACCTATCTCCATACTTCATCAACAACCAAGAAAACGGTACTGTTGAACTAGACAACCCGTTCATCCTATTGGTTGATAAGAAGATTTCTAACATCCGCGAACTACTTCCTACCCTTGAAGGCGTAGCGAAAGCTGGTAAGCCGCTAATGATCATCGCTGAAGATGTTGAAGGCGAAGCGCTTGCTACACTAGTAGTTAATAACATGCGCGGTATTGTTAAAGTTGCAGCGGTTAAAGCACCAGGTTTCGGTGACCGTCGTAAAGCAATGCTTCAAGACATCGCTATCCTAACTGGCGGTACAGTAATCTCTGAAGAAATTGGTCTAGACCTTGAAAAAGTTCAGCTTGAAGACCTAGGGACTGCTAAGCGCGTAGTTATCAACAAAGACAACACAACAGTTGTTGACGGTAACGGCGACCAAGAAGCGATTGAAGGCCGTTGTGCTCAAATCAAAGGTCAAATTGAAGACTCTACGTCAGACTACGACAAAGAGAAGCTTCAAGAGCGTCTAGCTAAGCTTTCTGGCGGTGTTGCAGTAATTAAAGTTGGTGCAGCAACTGAAGTTGAAATGAAAGAGAAGAAAGACCGCGTAGAAGATGCACTACACGCAACTCGCGCAGCGGTTGAAGAAGGTGTGGTACCTGGTGGTGGTGTAGCACTAGTTCGCGCAGCAGCTAAACTTGCTGACCTTACTGGCGACAACGACGACCAAACAGTAGGTATTAAGCTTGCACTACGTGCAATGGAAGCGCCTCTACGTCAAATCTCTATCAACTCAGGTGCAGAAGCATCTGTAGTAGTTAACGAAGTGAAGAACGGCGAAGGTAACTACGGTTACAACGCAGGTAACGATACTTACGGCGACATGCTAGAGATGGGTATTCTTGACCCAACTAAAGTAACGCGCTCTGCACTACAGTTCGCATCTTCAATTGCTTCACTAATGATCACAACTGAAGCAATGGTAGCTGAACTACCTAAAGAAGACGCACCAGCAATGCCTGATATGGGCGGCATGGGCGGAATGGGCGGCATGATGTAATCATCCCCCAAGCTTAACGCTTAAAAGAAAGGCGCTGCTCATAGAGCAGCGCTTTTTTTGTTTGTGTGACAAACCTAGAGCGTAACAGGCTATGCGCCTTGTTTTTCTGCAATATACTCGTCCACCAATTCTTCAAGAATGGCAAGTGGCACCGCACCGTTTTTAAGTACCACGTCATGGAAATCACGTAAGTCGAACTTATCGCCTAATTCTTGTTTCGCTTTCTCACGAATTCCTAAAATCTTAATCATGCCCACTTTGTAAGAGGTGGCCTGACCCGGCATAACAATATAGCGCTCAATTTCAGATGTAACGTCGCTAAGCGCCATACCTGTGTTGCGTACCATATAGTCAATTGCCTCTTCACGGGTCCAACGTTTATCGTGAATACCCGTATCTACCACTAAGCGTACTGCTCTGAATAGTTCAGCTTGAAGGCGCCCCAAGTTATCTAGAGGTTTATCTTGAAAGCCCATCTCCCATGCTAAGTATTCTGAATATAAAGCCCAGCCCTCGGTGTAGGCAGTAAAAGGCGACATTTTGCGAATAAAGGGCATGCCTTCCAGTTCCATCGCCAAGGCTACCTGGAAATGATGGCCCGGAATGCCTTCGTGATAGGCCAATGTACGCATACTGTACTTAGGGGTTGCTTTAATATCATATAAGTTGGCATAAAATCGTCCCGGACGAGAGCCATCAATAGCGGGTTGCTGGTAGTAGGCGCCAGGTGCAGTTTTCTCTTTAAACTCCGGAATACGTACCACTTCCATGCCGGCCTCGGGGCGAATTCTAAATACATCACTTATACCTGCATCAATCTCATCGAGTATGGTTTGGTAATCTTTTAGAATTTGCTCGCGGCCTTCATCACTGTCTTCGTAATAGTGAGAAGGATCGGCGGCTAACGCGTCCATCGCGCTAGAGAAGCCCTGAGTTACGTCGTAGCCTTCACCAGCAAGAATAGTCAACATTTCGCCCTGAATTCTTGCTACCTCTTTTAAGCCTAGGTTGTGAATTTCATCGGCAGTCATATCGGTGGTAGTGAAAAAACGCAGCGCATTGGCGTACACTTTGTCGCCGTCAGGTAAATGCCAGTAGCCGTGGTCATTGCCAGCTTTGGCTTGAAGCGTGGTGAAGTAATCTATAAATAGCTGGTAGGCGCGGTCAACGTCATCACCTATGACTGTTTGAGCTTCAGCTAAAAATGCGTCTTGCTGTTCCGCAGAGATTTCTTCAGCCTTAGACATCTTTTCTTTCAGTGAGCTGTAAAGAATATTCTCTTCTATTGGCGAAGATATAAAGCCATTCATTTCATCTAGTACGCGGTCTATCACGAAGCGCGGAGGGATAATGCCTTTTTCTTCACGAAGCTTAAGCCCTTCAAGTACTTGCGCGAATTTCTCGTCTACGGCACGCAAACGGCTTAAATAGTTCTCTACGTCGGTAGCATCATTAACCTGATGCTGACCTTCCATAAAGCTTGGAAACCCGTTTTGTACACCGAAAAGCTGGTTTACTGGGTAGCTGTGATACTGAAACGGCTCGTTACTAATGAGATAATCAAGCAAGTACAGCGTGATTTCTTTTGAAAGCTGCTCATCGTCGTTTAAATCTTCGTCGTCATACGCTAAAACTTTTTCTCGTATATCATGGGCTTTTACAAACAAGGCTTCATTTTTTTCTTGGCTAACGTCATCAAGCTCGGCGTTGTGGCCTTTAATGCCCATTGATTCTAAAAAACCGAGAGAGGTTAAGGTTTCAGGACTATCAAAAGCTACTTTCACCATTTCTCGGTTAAGTAGGTTATTAAAGTAAAAAGGTTTATCCGCATACCACTCGTGCGCAGCAAAAGTACCGCCTGCCAATACAATTACCAGTAAACCAGTACCAATCCATTTAAAAAATCGTTTCATCGTTATTATTGTCCGAATTTCATCCAACGTTTACGTTAACGGAAAAACTTAATAAAAGTAAATGGTAATTATGAACCCGGTTTAAAAAGAAAGGCGCTGCTTATAGAGCAGCGCCTTTTTGTTTGTGCTAACTCTTTTGGGAGTTAGTTTAACGGAGGAATGTCATCGGCATTCTGGTTAATTTTACCTACGCCCGAGTAGTTGATAACTCGCTGCTTAACCACGTCGGCATCATCTAGTACGTAGTCGTACGGCACTTCGTAGCTGGATGTTGGCGTGGCATCAGGTCCTGCTACAACGTCACCATCAGCTGGCGTTGTCCAAGTTACGCCTTCGCCAAACAGGTTGCCTGACGTGTTCCAATATCCAATAACGTCTGAGTAGAAGGAAACAATTGGGTTTTGCGTGTTCTCAAACACATTGTTTTCTACCTGTAGCTCTGCACCAATTCTTGAATTGATTGCCGTAGAGGATATCTGATTATAATAGTTGTTATACAAGTGACCGTGACCGTAGCGGAATAACGGTAAACGTGATTCGATATTCTCAAAGCGGTTGTGGTGGAAGGTAATTAAACGCTCGGTATTGTCACTGTCTACATCATTCTCAGTGTGGCCGTGTAACGAGGCTTTCCAATGATCATGAAGGTAGTTGTAAGAGATAGTGATGTTTTTCGCGCCGCGTTTACTATCTACTAATCCGTCGTAGAAATCCTTGTCCACAGACAATGTGCTATAAAGCTCATTGTGGTCAATCCAAATGTTGCTGGTGGTAGAGCCGTCGTTATCACCTTCAATAGAGATAGCGTCTTTACCATCAGTAAGCACGTGGTGGATTTTCAGGTTTTGAATAATCACGTTATTTGCACGTCGAATTAAGATGCCAATGCCGTCGAATTCGCCCCTGTCTGCAACCCCGATAATTGACACATCGTTCATGTCTTTTATTTCAATCGGTGAGCCCGTACCGCCATTGTTTGCGTCGGTAATGGTGCCATCTACATAAACCGTCACTGGGGTGTTGCTGTTCGCTGCGCTATCTAGTGCCGCTTGCAGATCTGCGCCGTTATCTACGGTGACTACTGTACCGCCAGCACCGCCGGTTAATGCATAGTTGTATTGCGCAAAACCGTACGCATCAAGCGTTGGAGCAGGTGCTACATTCGGTAAGTTAGGCTCGCTTGGCACCCAGCCTTCGCCGTTATTAAAGTGAGAGAATATTGCCGTTCTGCTGGTAAGTTCAGTCACTTCGCTGTCGGTAAGAATGTGGGCAAACTGACGGCTTGAAAGATCAAGCGGGTTACCCTGCATATCCATGCTGCCGTATTCACGCCATCCAGCTGCTGCGGTTGCAGGGCTAGGGTTTGGTGCAGGTTGGTCGCGTACTCCTTCGCCCGCCCAGCCGATAGTGGCAATGTGGGTGTCGAAACGGTTATTAATAAGCGTAATATTGTCGAAGTAGCTCGCGCTGCCGCCACTTCTTGCAATATACGTAGAGTCGTCGAGTACACCGTTACCAATAGGGCCTGGGCCATTGGTGAAGCTGCTGTTTAAGAAGATAAACCCTTTATAAGAAATATCAGGTACGCGAGCTTGTAGAATGTAGCCGCCCGCTGTGTCTTCGTCAGGGTTACCATTTTTAGAGTCGCCAATGGTGCGAATTTCGCTGTTTTCAAACAGTGCGGTATTTACGTAACCCCAAATGAAATCAACGTTGCCGGCAATCAATGAGTTGTAGAACCAACTAAAGCCTTTTAACAGCAGCGTATCTTGTTCACTCACAAAGTTCATATCAACGGCAGTTAGACGACCTGAATCACTGTTAAAGTAAATCGTCTCAGCTTGGTTAGAGTAGTCGTTGCTTCTGATGTGTGAGTTTTTCAAAGTGAAGTTCGTTAGCGTCAGGTTATCTACGCCTTCCACTAAAAATACGCTTCTTCCGCCTGATGGCGTGCCCGCCGCAGGTGCTTCGCTCTTGCCACTACCGCTGTTAAAGCTTTCAAAGTTATCGTAGTACACCACGGTATTGTCTCGGCTCTCGCCTTGAAGCGTGACATTGTTGTTACCGCGAAGGAACAGCATTTCCTGATACTCGCCGTCACGAATCGTAATGCGAGATGGCGTATCGCTACTTACGTTTTGCATCACGTAATTAAGCGCACCTTGCACCGTGCGGAAATCCGCTTCGCCGTCATCATCTACGGTAACATTCGCGCCAGAAGGTGCAGCGGCTCTTGTTGCAAAGCGCCAGTTCGCACTCTTGCCAATACCACTAAAGCTTTCACCATTTAGCGTTGCGCCGGTTACCGTACCATCGCTAATGGCTACGTAATACGACTGACCATATTGAAGGGCATTTGTATGAGGCTTAATCACTAATTTGTTGCCTACAACTGATGCTGGGCGGTAAGCCACTTTGCGCTGTCTGTCTTGGCCTTCAAAGCCAATAAAGTCTTCATCAGCTGCAATATTGATAACGTCTACCAGGGTGTCGTCTGTCGCATTGTAAATGCGTACTTCACCGCTACTTCCTAAGGTGGGTTCGCTGTCGAAGGTTAACGAGAGTAGGGTATCGGGATACGCATTGTTATTGCCCGAATACGGTGTGGTATCCGGGAATAAGTCGCCATAGGTGGCGGTAGGCATTGTGAAGCCTTCGCCAACATTAACGGCAATGTGTTTGCTTAACGTAGGGTCAGAGCCAGAAGTAAAAGTTACCATTGCGCTGCCGGCAGCGCGAGGGGTAATGGTAACTTGTGGACCTTGCTGCTCTACGCTGACCACACTCGCATCACTGCTGGTTACGGTAAACGTGTCTTCAGTTATACCGTCGTTTTGTACTGCGGTAACGTAAACGAATAACGGATCGCTACTGGTGGTGGTCTCCCACTCTGTTTCTTTGAAATCCAGAGTAAGTTGAACTGGTTTAACAGCGGGGTCACCTACTTTTAAATCGTCCAGCTCGAACGAACGGTTATTAGTGAAGAGGCCAATCAGTCCCGCTGCGCTATAGGTTGTATCTTCTGCAGTACCCATGTTCTCGCCGTCTAAATAAACGGTGAGTTTCTCGTTTTCCATTTCAAAACGTACGCGATACCACGTGCCGTCTGTACCGTCTTTTTCACCCAGTACAATAGGTGACTTAGCTTGGACAGGGCGAGAAATACTACCTTCGGTACTTACCGCTACTTCCACTTGTGTACTGCTTGATGAGTTTTGTACATTCAAACCACCGCCGTACCAGTTTCCAGCGCTATCATAACGACCTAGAAGGAAGATCTGTTTGTTTCGCGTGGTGCTGTTTTGTCTTGGACGAATGCGCGCTTCAACAAAGTAATTTCCATTTTCTGGAAGGTTGCTTAGCGCCGACTCTTTAACCAAGAAAATTTCGCCACCTTCACCGCCAGCGGTGTAGCGCATCACTTTGTTGCCGTCATCTTCTACAACATCAAACGTGCCTTGTGGGCCGTTTGAGCCTGCGTCGTCTGAAATAAGCGTGAAGTTATCTAAAGAGCCCGATGCAAAGTCGTCACAGAAGTAAAGCTGTGGTTCATTTTCACAGCTAAACTTGCTGTCATCTGGCGCTTCACCCACATACGATATAACAAAGTTATCGATAACCACTTTGCCGCCACTTTCAGTACGAAGCTGTAGGAACGAGGTGGGTGTACCAATAAATCCATCGATAGTTAGGCGTTGTCCTGGCACAAGGTTATTAACCAGCTCGCTGTAGAATTTAGAGTCGCCACCATGTATCGATTTGCTGCTACTGCTGGTGTTGTTATCTACATATATCTGGAAGTTATTGTCGCCTTCACTGTCTTCAACGGCAATGATATCCATACTAATGGTATATTCACGGCTTAAATCTAATATACCTGTGGTTACAGTGTCATCAGCGGTTGTGTCTGTATCAGGGGTACTGTTGCCCATGGTAAAGCGTGCACTGTCGATGGCTAGTTGGCCTTCGGAAATCACTAAACCTGAGCCGCCGCCCGTTACGCTATAAAACGGTGTCGCACCACCATCGGTCGACTTGTATTCAGGGCTGAAGAAGGTGTCAGCGTCTGTTTCAAACGTCTCCTCTAACAGGGTGTTTTCATCAATATATTCAATGCGAATATTGTCGATGACCACAATAGAGCCACTTTCCGTTCTAAATTGAAGGTACGAGTTAGGCGTTGCTATCTGTCCTTCTACTGTCATGGTGGTTCCCGGTACTAAATCGAGCACAGGCTCATTAAAGAAACGAGAATCTGAACCTAGGTGTGAGTTGGCGCTGCCAGAAGTATTGTTATCCACGTAAATCTGGAATTTGTTGTCGCCTTCGGAATCTTCAGCAGAAATGACATCAAAGATAACATTGTAAGGACGGCTCAAATCCAGTGCACCGGTTGATGATGTATCGTCAGACGAGCTTTGGGTATCAGGTTCAGTATTACCAAGGGTAAAGCGTCCGCCGTCAAGCTGAATACCAGTGTCAATTTGCGTTACCGAGCCACCGGTAATGGTAAACATGGCGACTTGCTCACCCGCTGCATTTTCAATCGCGGCAAAATTTGTCGAGAAAATATCCTCGCTTTCGCCTGCAAAGGTATAGGAAAGCGGCAGCGGTACGCTTGGAATGACTTCGGGTTCTTCAGGCTCGGTAGGCTCAGGCTCAACCGGAGGCACTGGGTCAACTGCGTCAGCTACCGTCTCAATTTTTAAGTTATCGATAGTGATAGTGGCACTCGAATCTGTGCGCAATTGGAAGAAACTATTAGTTACCGAGCTATCGAGAATTTTCGCGTCAGGTGCACTAGGATCGCCGCCACCAATATCGTCACCCGGCTCATAGGTGTAGGTAAAGCGTGTGCCGGGTACCATTGTGCCGTCCGCTAATCCTTCGCTTACAAACTTAGAAGCAGCACCGTGTACAGAGTTATCTTGCCCTGTGGTGTTGTTATCTACATAAAGGCTGAATGTACCGCCGCCATTATGAGAAATAACGTCGAAGCTAATGGTAAAACCTTCACTAAGGTTATAAATACCCATGCCTACCGTATCTGATGCCGACGTATTGGCACCTGGGTTGGCTGCAGCATTACCTATGCTGAATCGATCGCCTTCAAGGGTAAGTTGACCTGTGGTGGCATCGACTAGTGGGCTGCCACCTGTTACATAATAAAGCGCGCCAGCATCTGGCTCTTCACTTAAACGCTTGTACGACGATGAGAAAAACGTATCGGTGTCGGTATCAAAATTCTCTTCAAGCGCTGCCTGGATAGAGTTCGCTGCTTCCTCTAACTTTGCCAGTTCAACATCTGCTTGTTCCTGGGTAAAAGCAAACAGGTAGTTTTGCGGGTCTTCGTTGGCAAGACAGCTTTCAACATGCAGCACTAACGGCATAGACTGAGCGTTATCTGGGGATATCACGCACAGGCTGTATACTTCGTTAACCGTGTTGAAAGCACGGGAAATAAGATACTCAGTTTGCTCACCGTAGCTAAGGGCTATGACTTTTCGTCCAAAAGAGAATTCATAGCTACCCGTTGTGCTTTCCTCACCGTGCACTCTTACGAATGTACCTGACAAGTTCGTTTCGTCGTCTGGCGTAAAGGTGTAAGTGGCTTGAGATACACTTCTGCCTTCCAGTGTTGGTGCGTAAATGTCGCCTGTGAAGCGGGTTACATCAAAGGTGTTAGGGAACAGCGTACCTAATTCGGCTTCAAGGTAATTTACGAAATGGCTGATAGCCTGTGCTTTATCCACAAGCGTAGCACTGGCTCCGCCAGCAGAACCAAGCCACACCTCTACATCGGCTGCAAAATCTGCATCAGATTGATTAAAGAAGTCTTCAATGGTTTGCCCTTCGTCTAGCGTAGCTACCGCCACATCGCCAGCACTGGCGCTTAGCGATATACCGTTACTTGGGTCGCCATCGGTATCAAGAGATTGTAAAAGTCGAAGCGTGTTTACGACCGACTGGTTAAAAGGGTTGTCAGTTGCGAACAGGTCAAGAGGAGAGATAACGCTCGATGCTGGTGTTTCTGGAAACGTCAGCTGACCAATGCTGAAAGCGAGCTGTTCGCCTCTGAAGTAAGAGTATTCACCCTGCGCATTAGTGGTACCGTTTTCCACAGAAGCAGAGGAATAATTGATTCCTTCAACGGGGCTATCAACAAATACGCCAGTAAGTGCTGGGTCGGGGGGGAGGGTTACGTTGGTAGAGCTTTTCTCGCCGCAGGCAGTAACGAGAATAACACCACCCATCAGGGCAGCAATTTTCGTGAGTTTCATGGTACTCAATCTCCATATTTTACTGGGCGTACTACCGCACTACATGTCCGCTCCAGCTTTATTATGTGGAAAAGGCCGGGTTTCCCCGGCGCAGACAATTAGTAGAACTTAATGTTTACACCCAGCTGATAGCTGCGGCCGTACTCTTCTTTCTGGTACAGAATATTACCGCCGCTTAACGCGTTACCTTGGAAGTAGCGAAGGTCAGACTCCTCGGTAAGGTTGATGGCGTCAAAGTACAATTGTGCGTACTCAGTAATGTCGTACTGAAGTTTAAAGTCTAAGCTTTTAACCGAATCTTGATATTGGTCGCCCCAAATCTTGCAGCCTTTCGGGTCGTTAAGATCGGCAGTAATTGGGCATGAGCCAATTTGTTCAAGAACTTCAGAACGCACGTTACCAATTAAGCGAGCTGAGAACGTTTCGCTCTCCCAACCAAATACAAGATTGAAGGTGGTATCAGCTTGGTCGGGCAGCGCCACTTTGCCTTGACGAATACTGCTATCCAGCGTGGCTTCACTATCTAGGATGGTGGCGTTACTTTGAATGAATAGACCATTTTCAAAGTACTGGTTGTAGCTAAGCTCTAACCCGATAACCGAGGCTTTGTTGCCGTTAACGGTAATGTTTATCTCGTTAAGGTATAAGTCTTGCGGAATAACAAACTCAGTCACCTGGTTTACCGGAAGCGTTAGCGGCAGGTCATTAAGCGCCATGCCAATTCCGTTTACATCTACGATAAAGTTGTCGATGTCTTTATAGAAAACTGCCGCTTCCATAAAGAGGTTTTCGCTTGGATACCAGCCAATTGACGCATCGTAGTTAATAGATGTCATTGCAACGAGGTTAGGGTTACCCACATCTAGTGCATTATCAGAACCCAACACATACTGGCTTAACTGTTGAAGCGATGCGCCACCTTGACTGTCATCACAATCGTCAGAACCCGGAGGACAAAGCTCAATATCGCTGTCAAACACAGCAAATGCACGGGCTTGTTTAAACGACGGGCGAGTAAAACTCGTCCATGCTGCGGCACGCACTAGGAAGTTTTCACTCGGCTCCCATTTAATGTGTGCACTAGGGAAAAACTCACTGTATTTAATAGACGCTTCTGGAAGAGGGATAGCAATATCCAATGCACCAGCCCCTGCGCCATTAAACTCAAAGTCATCGTTTTCTAAAGACAAAAAGCCGGTAGAAGAGAACTCGGTTTGTGTCCAGCGAACGCCGGTTGTTAGTGTGGCATCTGCGCCTAGTGGCAACTCTGCCATTGCGTATACAGCCTGCGTATCTTCGGTAATGCTGTAGTCGCCCTTAGTGCTTTCGATCGACACTTCGCCATTTGTGGCAGGCTCAACCGTTTGACGAGTGGCATCAACAATTTGGTCGACAACTGCGCGGCTTTCAAACGGCAGCTGGAATGCGCTATTTGAAGGTATTTGGGTGTCATAGTCGGCAAGGGTAGAATTCACTGCGGCAATACATGCATCGTCGCTACAGTCGCCGGCAGAAGGGGCGAAACTCCACCGGTCCTTGTCACGCACGTGATCGCGCTCGCTCACCTGCACACCAAATTTAATGGTGTTTAACCAGTCATTAAAAATGTCGGTTCGCAAGTTAAGGTTCACTGTCTTAATTTCATCAATTCGCGTTCCGCCTTCTAAAAACAGGTTATCGAATTGATAATTTGAAAGGTCAGAACCATCGCCACTACCCGACGTTCCAAAAATACTGTTTTCCGGGTCGTAGGTTAGACCTGCGATTTCAGCAGCTTCCTGTGGGCTTAAAATGCGGGCGTTAATGTTGTCGCGACCGCCTTGACCATAAACAATCAGGTCTCGTTCACGGAATTGAACGCGGCGGTCACCAGTGGAGTCTTCTTCAGAGCGAGATTGAGCGTATTCGTAGTCAAACACGAAGCGTTCAGCAATACGGTTTTCTCCCCCTAAGCTGAACGTGATGGTTTTGTTCTTACTTTCTTGTAGGAAATGCTGGTGGAATACGTCTATATCGCTAAGAATAAACTCTTTCGTAGCGCCGTTTACGTATACAATTTCATCGTTTCCGACAGAGCCTGCATCTTGAAAATCGTAAAATTCTCGCTGTGCGCGATCATCATCTTCAAACTGAGTGAACGTGCCTTTGGCATAATAGTAAGCGTCTGCAGAGGGCTTGTATTCAAGGTTTAGTGCTGCAGCTTGACGAGTTCTTCCTGCAATTTCGCGACGAACTTCTAACTGAGAAGGCGCAAGAATTTCGTCACCCTGGGCAATTTCTTCTTCTGTTTTACCCAAGTCGGCGGTGTAAAACTTCATTTCGTTGGTGCTGTGGTGGCGCGTTTCGTCTATCTGGGTTTTGCGGTCTTCGTGAGAGATGGCAAAGCCAATACCAAAGGTGTTGTCGAGGAAAAACTGGGTGCCGTCTAAGCTAAATTTCGGAGAGTGCTTTTCGCGCGCTTCTGAATATGCGTCTTGAACACGCATTTTTAATGTGTTTTTGCCGCGATCGAAAGCTGAAATTGCTTTAACGTTGACTGTACCGCCAATGGAATTTAGGTTTTGGTCTGGGGTGAGTGTTTTCAGCACTTCAATGGTACCGAGAAGGTCAGCAGGAAGTGCGTCTAATCCCACTTTCCGTTCTTCGCCTGCACCAGACATTTGTGCGCCGTTCATATTTATGGATACGAAGCCGGGTCCTAAGCCCCGTACAGTGACAAACTTACCTTCGCCTTCAGAGCGCTGTAGCGTAACACCTGGCAGTCGTCGAAGGGACTCCGCCACGTTCTGATCAACAAAATTGCCTAAATCATCGGTAGAAATAACAGAGCTAAAGCCGCTTTTCATGCGTTCTAAGTCACGCGCTTTAAGGTCTGCCTGTTTAACACCCTTTACTTCAACTACTTCAATTTCGCTAGGGGTCTCATTTGTTTCAGTTTGCTCGGTATTTTCCTGAGCGGGTGCTGTTTGCGCCATGCTGGAAAACGCCGTGGACACGGCTAGAGCGAGGGCTGTCCATTGAAACACTTTCATGTTTTGAACTCCTAAATTCCAAAATCGACATAGCTGTAGTATTTGTATTTTGCTATGCCACCGGTGGCAGTATTGATCTTGTCAGATAGGAATGCACTAACATTTAACGTTTATTTCACAAATTATTAATATATGAATATTTAGTGATCACAGTGTTGGGATTCCTGCGAGTACCCGCCATGAGTTTTCTTCATGAAAAGTAAAAGAGGGCGCGGGGTTGGCAGTAAAGTAGCTGCTGTAAATTGACCAGTCAACCACATCTAATTCACTATCAATTATCCCATATTTGCTTGTGTACTGATTGCTTTGTATTTGCTTAAGTATGCGCGAGTCTACAGGGTCTAGATCTTTACCTGTGCGGGTGAGATTAGCACCTACGTCTTGGTTTTCAATCAAGCTTGTCCATGTTTGCTGCGCAGTAAGTTGCGCATCGCCTAATTTATCTATTTCATTCTGATGAAAAGGCGACGTTGAAAGAGAACGAGTGATTACGTCTTTTTCTTTCTTTGAACCGGTTTTGGCGCTCTTAACATCTATGCCTTTACTGTTGTCCTCAGACATGTCGCTATAGCCCTTCATCACGTTTTCAGCAACATAAAGTCGAGTGAGTGATTCCTTATCGTCCCATAATTGGAAAAACCATAGCTTTTTCGTAGCGGGGCCTGGGGCATAAATATTCCCAACCAGATTTGCGGTGCCGTTTTCGCCGCCATAAGCTGAGTTTTTTTGCCAGTTGGCAATAACGTTATTTTTGATATCAACGAATTCTTGCTGCTGTGGGTAAGGCGGGTTCAGTCGCCATCCGTTAATGCGCGGGTTTCTACTGGTATGATTGGCCAATATATTGCGCAAAAAGCTAGCATTACTGCCACCCCAAATGCCGCCATAGCCATGGCTACCTTTGTGATGACCCGCGTTGTTTAAACTCTCTGATAGTATGCTGTATTGCAGTGTAAAGCGTTGGTTATTGTAGAAAGAGCCTACTTCGTCTTTTGACCAACTTAGCGAACAATGATCGATAATGACATCAGTGGTATTTCTAACGGTTACTGCATCGCCTTCTTCACTGTCTTTCCCCGGCCTAAAACGCATGTGACGAATAATAACCTGGTTAGCTTCAACGCTTGTTGATGCGCCAGAAATTACAATTCCGTGGGGAGATGTCTGTCCTGCAATGGTGACGTTGCCATGTTTTATTTCTAACTCCTTTTCTAGCGCGATCACGCCAGACACATTAAAGACAATCAGTCTGGGATAGTCTTGCGCAATAGCCCATCGCAATGTTCCCTCTTGTGGGCTTTTAGCATTATCAGACAAAGAGCTAACAACTAACACTTTTCCTTGGTTTCCACCTTGTGTGTATTTTCCGAACCCCAGCGCACCTTCAAACGCCAATGATTGTGCGTGACAGTTAGACAAGGCGAGAAACGCGACGAAAGCGACAATCAGTTGAATTGGAATATATTTCATTACTGCATGTCCTGCTCGTAAGGGTGGGCACCGGTGGTTGGTTGGCGGGCGATGTCTTTGAGTTTAGCGCTCCATGCTTGGAGTACCTTAACGTCGTGGATCATACCTTCTAACTCTATTGCTAAAATTGATACAAGCTCTCCATCTCGCATGAAGACTGGCACGGCAACAAGCGTTACGTTGCGCGGTGCGAAGTGGCTGACGGCATAGCCTCTGGTACACGTTGTTGCTCGTAATTTCGCGGCTTGTTGTTCATCAAAGTTTGCGGGGTGTGAGCTGTCGTTCATGTTTTGATACTTGGGATGGTAGGCCAACATGACATGACCCGCAGCAGATTCAAATAAGGGCAGTTTTGTCCCTGGCCTTATTGTTGTTATTTGCTTTTCTCTGGCATCTAAAACGTCAATAACAAACGCGCAGTAGTCGCCTAATGTACAGATAATTGCGCTAGCGTTGGTTGTAGCTATAAGTTTCGAAAGCGCAGGTGCAGTGATTCTCTGAACGTATCTGCTGCGCGAGTTAGCGGCGCTAATTTCGTAAATGCGTGTGCCATAGAAGTATTTTGTACCACGCTTTTCAACTACCCGTTCGCTGGTTAATGTTCTAAGTAACCTAAATACTGATGTGCGGGGAAGTTTAAGCGCTGACTCAATTTCAGAGGCGCTTAACCCCGAGCGAGACTCGGCGATGGCTTGACATAGCTGCAGCGCCTGCATAACACTGGGAATAACATACCTTTCCATCTTTTTGCGGTCCCGAAATCAAGATAATACTGCTCGATATTAACACGAATTAAACAAAATGCTACCGGTGGCATTTTAAATTATTGATGATTTTTAAATCAATTACATTGAGAAAAGAGAGAAAACTGTCGTGCAACTCATCGCATCTATAAGAAGGTTAACGCTTTATCAACCGCGTCCGGTAAGCGGTTTAATTTTGTATATTTGAAACAAAAAATTAACATGTGTAGGTGCTGCCGAGGTGCAAGTCGAAGACTCAGCGAGCGAAAAAGTGAATAAATGCGTGACATCTGTACTAAGGGCGACGATAAATCTGTGGAAGCAGAGTCTTACCTTCTGAATGTTAATAAAATAGTCATTTGTGTCTGGTGCTTTAATTACTAGGTCTTTTTAGCCCGTCGATAGGTGGCTTGTACTTGTCCTTATTTGAGATTACTCTGCCACGCCTGCTTTCTCAATTCTCATTTGAAGCAGCGTTAAACTTAGAGCATTGTTCTTGTAAGGCATTACATTCTATATGGCACCACGTTCTTTCGTTTTTTTAGACGAACTGAATTCTTCGATTAGACCCGCAATAAACTACACCAGTGGTGTAGGCGCTATGCTGTGGTTGGCTAATCTGGTGTTACTGCTGAACATTGCGCTAGTTATCAGTGGTACCTTGGCTGACTCGGCAGAATTTGTCAGTGCGTTTAATGAAAGTTTGGTTGTAGAGCCTTTTTTCATTGCACTGGCCAATCACACGCTTTCGCAATTTATTGTTCCCACTATTGCATTAGTGTTAGTTGGTCTCTTGGTTAAAGCCACGGCTATAGCAAAGGCGCAAATAACAAAACAGCGCCGACCTATTCCTTACCTTTGCCCTACATTCCCCCAGCCTTTTGTTCAGACGGTTGGCAGTAGAGCGCCCCCACTTTTTAGTTAAACGTCTCCGATTTGATTATCTAACGCCGAAAGCGTTGCGCAGTATGTGTGACAAAGCTTTACCGGTGTGTTTTTCGATGCTGTAACGCTGCCATTCTCTATTAAGCGGCCCAGTCATCGCCGTTTAACTTGTGGGTTATAGGAACTTGTTTTGTCTATTCGTAACCTTTTTACTTTAATTGTTGCTGGTGCAGGGCTGACGTTGGCCGGTTGCAGCGGTGGCGTGCTTGACCCTAAAGGGCAAGTGGGTATGGATGAAAAGAATCTGATTATTCTTTGCACCATCCTAATGCTGATTGTTGTTGTTCCCGTTATTTTTCTTACGCTTTACTTTGCGTGGAAGTATCGCGCTAGTCGCGATTTCGAAATTTATACCCCTAAATGGGCACATTCGACCAAAATAGAAGCGGTGGTGTGGTCCATTCCAATTCTCATTGTCGTGTCGTTGAGTGTGATCACCTGGCGCTCTACTCACGCACTCGACCCTTATGCACCGCTAGAAGGTCAAGGAGAGCATCTTACTGTCGAAGTAGTCTCGCTCAACTGGAAGTGGCTGTTTATTTATCCTGAACAAGGTATCGCAACGGTCAATGAATTGGTGTTTCCAGCCAATAAACCCGTTGCGTTTAAGATTACTTCTGAAAGCACCATGAATTCGTTTTTTATTCCTCAGCTAGGAAGCCAGATTTATTCCATGGCGGGAATGGAAACCAAGCTTCATCTTATTGCCGACGAGCCAGGTACGTACAAAGGCATTTCTTCAAATTACAGCGGTGCGGGATTCACTGGCATGAAGTTTAACGCTATTGCCACACCTACCGAGGATGACTTCGAGGCGTGGGTTGCCAGCGTTAAGCAGTCGCAAACATCGTTAACGTCAGGTGCCTACGAGCAGCTTGCTGAGCCAAGCGAAAACAATCCGGTGACCTATTTCAGTAAAGTCGATGACGGTTTATTTCATAACATTGTTATGAAATACATGAAAGATCACGGCTCTATGGATTTCTACAACAAGCCGGAAAATGCCGCAATGGGCGAACATCACGCCATGCCTGAAATGCAACACAGCCATCACCAAGAGGATGCACAATAACCATGTCTTTATTAGGTAAATTATCTATTGAGGCCGTGCCCTATCACGAGCCGATTATTATGGTGACACTTGCTGTTGTGGCAGTGGTGGGTGTGGTCATAGCCATGCTTATCACCAAGCACAAACAGTGGGGAACCCTATGGTTTGATTGGATAACGTCTGTCGACCACAAACGTCTTGGTATTATGTACATTGTGTTGGCTATGATCATGCTGCTGCGTGGCTTCGCCGACGCTATTATGATGCGTACTCAGCTTGCAATGGCAACCAATGGTGCGCCCGGGTATCTACCGCCAGAGCACTACGACCAAATCTTCACAGCCCATGGCGTTATCATGATTATCTTCATGGCGATGCCGTTTATGATTGGGTTGATGAATATCATTTTGCCACTACAAATTGGTGCTCGCGATGTGGCGTTTCCATTTTTAAATAACTTAAGTTTTTGGCTGACCGCAGGTGGCGCAATTCTAGTAAATGTGTCTTTGGGGTTAGGTGAATTCGCAAAAACAGGGTGGGTTGCTTATCCGCCGCTAGCCGGGTTGGAGTTTAGTCCCGGGGTTGGCGTCGACTATTACATATGGGCCCTGCAGATATCCGGGCTCGGTACGCTGCTAACCGCCGTAAACTTCTTAGTTACCGTGTTTAAAATGCGTGCGCCCGGCATGAAGTTAATGCAAATGCCTATTTTCACATGGACCTGTACGTGGGCAAACATTCTGATTGCTGCTTCGTTCCCTATTCTTACGGCTGTGCTAGCCATGCTAACCCTAGACCGCTACATGGACTTCCACTTCTTCACGAATGAAGCCGGCGGTAACTCAATGATGTATATCAACCTGTTCTGGGCGTGGGGACACCCTGAGGTTTATATTCTGGTACTGCCTGCATTCGGTATTTTTTCAGAAGTTATATCTACGTTTACCGCTAAGCGCCTGTTTGGCTACAAGTCGATGGTGTATGCGTCGGGTGCCATTGCCATTCTTGGTTTTATTGTTTGGCTGCACCACTTCTTTACCATGGGGTCGAGCGCCAATGTGAATGCCTTCTTCGGCATTATGACCATGGTTATTGCCGTACCCACGGGCGTGAAACTGTTTAACTGGCTATTCACCATGTATCGCGGTCGCTTAATATTGAGTGTGCCTGTACTGTGGACGTTAGGCTTTATGGTGACCTTCACCATCGGCGGCATGACAGGGGTGTTACTTGCTATTCCTGGTGCTGACTACGTACTTCATAATAGCTTGTTTCTCATTGCGCACTTTCACAACACCATTATTGGTGGTGCGGTATTTGGCTATCTGGCTGGCTTTGCTTTTTGGTTCCCGAAAGCCATGGGCTTTAAGCTTGACGAAAAAACCGGAAAAGCAGCCTTTTGGTGCTGGCAAATTGGTTTCCTTTTGGCGTTCATGCCCCTATATGTGCTTGGCTTTTTGGGTATGACACGCCGCTTAAATCACACCGACAACCCTGACTGGAATATCTGGTTGTACATTGCTGCATTTGGTGCGTTTGTTATAGCAATTGGTATTTTCTTCCAGCTACTTCAGCTGTTTGTAAGCTTCAAAAACAAAGAGAAGCTTAACGATACAACGGGCGACCCGTGGAATGGTCACACGCTAGAGTGGTCAACGGCGTCACCGCCTCAATTTTACAATTTTGCCAAGATTCCTCACATCAAAGACATTGATGCATGGACGGATATGAAGGAACGCGGCGAGTCGTATCAACGCCCTGAAAATTACGCGCCTATTCATATGCCAAAAAATACTTCAGCCGGAGTTTTCATGAGCATGAGCTTTACTCTAATGGGCTTTGCCCTTATCTGGCATATTTGGTGGCTTGCTGTTGTCGGTTTAGTGGCAGGAATAGGAGTATTTATTAAGCGTTGCTATACCTCGGATGTTGATTACTACGTGCAGGTAGATGAGGTTGAACGAGTTGAAGCTACGCACTTAAGTGCCAATACAGTGGGAGGTCGCTCATGAGTACTATTGCAACATCAAGCGCCGCATCAATGCCGCATGAACACGCACACGAAGAACATCATGAAAACAACACCGTGTTTGGTTTCTGGTTGTATTTAATGACCGACTGTTTGTTGTTTGCTTCTTTCTTTGCCACCTATGCCGTGCTGTTTATGAATACGGCAGGCGGTGTGTCTGGCAAAGACATTTTCGAGCTCAACTTTGTTGCAGTTGAAACCGCCGCTCTGCTTTTAAGCAGCATTACCTTTGGCTTTGCCATGATATGCGCTCACCGACAAAATAAGTCTGGCGCCCTTGCTTGGCTGGCGGTGACATGGGCACTGGGAGCGTGTTTTATTGGTATGGAAGTGTACGAATTCCACCACCTTATTGAGCATGGTAACGGGCCGCAGCAAAGTGCGTTTTTAACGGCGTTTTTCTCGCTAGTAGGGCTGCACGGCCTGCACGTTACAGCGGGTCTTATTTGGATGACGATCATGTTTATCGAAGTAACCCGCCGAGGTCTAGGTGAGCAAACCGTTACCCGACTTAGCTGCTTAAGCTTGTTTTGGCACTTCCTCGATATCGTATGGATATGTGTATTTACCGTAGTGTACTTAATGGGGGCAATGTAATGGCGTTACACGATGCAAAATTAGCTTCAAATACGGACGGTCACGCTTCATCGACCCACAATAGTGATGACGTACATGGCGATGTGAAGTCTTATGTTATTGGTTTCATTCTATCTGTGGTGCTCACCGCTATTCCGTTCACTCTAGTGATGAATGGCGACCTATCTAAAGTTACCACAATTTGGAGCGTGGTAACTTTGGGCTTGGTTCAAATTTGGGTGCACCTTAAATACTTTTTGCACCTTAACTTTGTTACCGAAGAAGGCAGAGCCAATACGTTTTCATTCTTATTCAGTGCGCTTATTATTTTCATGGTGGTTGGGTTATCCGTTTGGATCATCTACGAATCAAACGCCATGATGATGTATTAGCAAGTCTCTGTACATGCGTGGTCTAGCCTGACGATCATGTCAGGCTTTTCAATGTGTTTACTTCATCGCGGTCAGTACGATAAGCCCTCATGTATTGCCCTTCTATTGGGGCAACCTATTTGGGGGGCAACATTGGGGCTTCTCAGTACACCTTGATACGCGTCTAAATGGGCGCGTTTTAAATTTGGATTTTACCCATGACCTCTACTTATAAACGTTACCTGTCAGTCACCAAGCCCGGCATTATTATGGGCAATGCTATTTCGGTAACGGGCGGTTTCTTGCTCGCGTCCCGTGGCCATATAGATTACTGGCTATTGCTCGCAACGCTCATCGGTTTATCGCTGGTGGTGGCTTCAGGTTGTGTCATTAATAACTGCATTGACCGAGATATCGACGGCAAAATGCAGCGCACGGCTAGCCGGGTTACGGTAACAGGCGAGTTGCCATTACTTACTGCGATGTTGCATGGTGCTGTGCTAGGCATTTCGGGGTTCGGCTTGTTAGTAGCTTACACCAACCTTACCTCGGTATTTTTTGCCGCTTTTGGCTACGTCATTTATGTGGGGGTTTACAGCCTGTATATGAAGCGAAATTCGGTGTATGGCACCTTCGTTGGCAGTTTGTCGGGGGCCGTTCCGCCCGTAGTCGGTTATTGCGCGGCGAGCGGTCAGTTTGATATGGCTGCGGCTATTTTGCTGGGTATGTTCAGCATTTGGCAAATGCCCCATTCTTATGCCATCGCTATCTTCAGATATAACGACTATAAGGCGGCTGGCATTCCCGTATTACCTGTATCGCAAGGTATTGCGAAAGCAAAACGTCATATCGTCCTTCATATTGCGTTATTTGCTTTAGTAGTAATGCTGCTTCCACTTAGCGGTTATACAGGTATTGGCTTTTTAACAGTAGCTTTTGCAACAAGCCTTTGGTGGTTGTTGATGGCACTGCGCGGATACAGACCCGACATCAATGTGGAAGGCTGGGCAAAGCGAGTATTTGGTTTTTCCATTGTGAATATAACGCTGTTATCTATCGCTATGTCACTGGACTATCACACGTCAGTAACGAGTCTGTTTGCACTTTCGTTTTGAATAAGGCGTTTCTAGTCATTCGGTAATATTTGCTTGAAAGCTTCCAATACAGTGTGCGTATAGCAATTCATTCACTTTGGGCAATCAAGGCGTGTAGATTGGGAGCATAGTCTGGCATAAATTAGCAATCAGGCCTGACCGAGTGCTTTTTGCCCTCTGTACAAGCGAATAATGGTGAAGCTATTAACTGCCAGTAACGTAGCTTCAAGCAAGGTGCCGCCAATAGAACCGACAATAATATTGTTGGTTAGCCAACATATAGCGCCGCACAAAAACGCTAAACGCATGCGTATTCCCGACAAACAAAACAAGGCATAAGTGCCTATACACGTGCCCAAAATAGGGAATAAGTCGTACCAAACTTCGGCCAAATACAGCCCGGCTGCTAGCGATATTAATATAAACAGGTAGGCGACACTACGGGAGCGGGTTTTAATTGAAATGCCTGTTCTTACCACTGAAAGCAAGGCACTTAAGCATGCGGTTACGGCACCAAGTAGCGCAAAATGCAGTGCGTGATTTAAATTCATCACCACCATCATTATTCGCAGGTGCTGATCATCACGCTGATAAAAGCACAAAATGCCAAGCGCAAAACTCAGCATTCCTATCGCTTGGGCCAAGTCGAATTCTGGTAACAAAAGGGAAGGCTCGTCAATGATTGATGAAGGTTAACGATACGCAGTTTTTAAACAGCAGAGTAGCCTTTACATCGCTTTTTTAACCCAACACATCACATTGACTAATGGCAGGCGGGTTGTTCACTAGGGTATACTTAGCGTGCACGATATTATTCTTAAACCCCCGATACAAATTAGGTCCTTTCCATGGCAACGGCATCCGCACTTCACATTTTGGTTAAAACAGAGAAAGAAGCGCTTTCTATTTTAGAGCAGCTTAAAAAGGGTAAGGATTTTGCGACGTTAGCAAAGCGTCATTCCAAATGCCCGTCGGGCAAGCGTGGCGGCGATCTTGGTGAATTCCGTAGAGGCCAAATGGTAAAAGCCTTCGACGATGTGGTATTTAAAAAAGACGTGCTCAAAGTACACGGGCCGGTGAAGACCCGTTTCGGCTACCACCTTATTAAAACGCTTTATCGTAGTAATTAAAACCAAAGCCTTTTAAACCAAAGCCGCTAAAGCCGAAGCAAGCCCGATCCATTCAACAAGCGTTTAAAGTATGTCCTAGCTAATTACCTTGTTAATTGCCGGGCTCCCACTTTTCACCGCATACTGAATTTTTGGTAAATATGGCGTACGGGCTGTTGGTGTCGTGTAGTGAATTGCGTAGCGCTGCGCCGTGATCTACCGTAATAAAAGGTGTGTCAGAGGCCTTACCTTGTTCATCCAGCATAAAATAGTCGCTGGAGTAGCTTGTTAGCATCATGCGATTGTCGTAACCCATATCGCTTAAGCGAACCCGGGTAATGGCTTTAAATTTAGCGTCGGGGTTAGAAAGGCCTACGATTTTCTTAAAAAAGTAGCCTTTATCAGACTGCAGCTGGGAAAAACCATTTAACGTGTTTATCAGGGTTTTTAAATCTATTGCTTCGCGCTGCAGCATGAAGTCGTGCTGGATGGCATTGCCATCTTTTCTAAGGCTGTCTTTCGACGGTGCTTTACCAGCAGTATAGGCCTGCTCTGCTTCCATTGAAGAAAGGTGCGCTTGCCCTTCCTCTGTATAGTGAATCAGTGCGCTCGTATTCATGTTTACGTAGTAGTCGCTGATCCCCGCAGGCACCACTTCAAATAGCATAACATCTGGGGTTACGGCGCCTCGCTCTTCGGGCGTTTGAGGGCCTTTAGCCACGCACTTGTCAGAAATGAAATAGTAATATTGGCCAGCTTCAATGGCGAAAGCTGTATTAGATAGCACCGCGCAGGTGGCCAGAAATAGTAGCCTGGAAGTGAAATGTTTAATTGCCGTTACAGCACTGCCTATTTGCATATCAAAGACGCCTTATTGTTTGATGCATTTATCTATCATACCAATGCATGCCGACTGGTATAAGGCGTCATTGTAAGGGGGAGTGGGTAAAAGCGCGAGTTAAGCTTTAGAACGCGCTTTGTGTTTAGTTTGTAGCTCAATAATGCTAAGTAATAACTTATGAGCAAACCCACCGTTAACGGGGGCGAAGGACAATAGTGTCGCTAGAGTAGTCTGTAGATATCTGTAAATTGTCGGCAAGGGCGGCAATAAGCGCATCTACGTCGTTGGTATTGAACAGCCCTGCTACTTGCATATTGGCAAGCGCTGCATCACCTAAAACAACCGTTTTATCCGTATATCGGCTTACTTCTTCAATCACGTCAATTAATGGCTCGCCGCGAAATACAATCTTGCCTTCACGCCAGCTTAAATCATTCGCGATATCTTCATCTGACACGGTCTTAACGGTGCTGTTAGGCAAAGATAAAAGCGATTTTTCACCTTGAACTAACGTCAGTGGCTGAGCCTGCGGTTTAATAATTGGATCAATAATGCTTTCGCCATTCGCTTTGTTAAGTGTATAGCTGGCGACTTCTACCACGCCTTCGGTAACTACCAGTTCAAGGTCGCCGCGGTGATATTGCACATTAAAAGCAGTACCAACCGCCTGTATGGCTTTACCGGCTGCAAGTACATTGAGCGGGCGTGATTTGTCTTTCGCCACTTCGATATGAAGCTCACCTTTGACAAGCTGAATAATCCGTGAGGTTTCAGTAAAAGCGATGTTCACTTGAGAGTTGGTATTAAGCCATAGTGTACTGCCGTCCTCTAAGCTAATACTCTTGTGCTCGCCCGGTTTGGTCGAAGCTTGTAACGAGTAGCTTGCCATTTGTGCAACAGGTTCGGTTTGGTTAGACGGCGAGAATAAATTTAGCCCCTGATAACTTAACAGCCCGACCATTAAAATCGAGGCAGCAATGGCCAGCGGGCGCTTCCAATTCACGGTGTGGTTTGCTTTGTGTTTGACGCTAGGCTCAGGTGTATGAGGTACGATCTCAGCCAGTTCGCTAAGCACCGACATCTTGTCCCACAAGGCTACCATTTCGAGGAAGGTGTCTCGATGCAAAGGCGTTGCAAGCCATGTTTTTAACGCTTGCATTTCTTCGGCATCAAGCCCTTCGTCGAGTTTCACAAGCCATTCGCTGGCGGCATCAAGCACACGCTCATCGCTATTAAACTGTACAACGTTGCTATTGGTGCCTGACTTAGCGTTTTTTGTTTCGTTTGTTGAACTATTCATGGGCGTCTCTCTTTACATCCGCCGTACTGTGTTGCCCACCACTTTGATAAGCATTCGGCCGTGTATGCGACGTCGTTTGTCGTCGCATAAACAAAGTGCATCTTTTTATCCCTTCAGCAATATGCTTTTCCACGGTTTTTTCGCTTATCTCTAATTCTTGGGCAATCTCTTTAAGAGAGTAGCCATACACTTTCTTCAATACAAATGCGCGCCTGCATTGCTTGGGAAGGGCGCGCACTGCGTCACAAAACAACTTAAACTCTTGCTGGGTGGCGTTGTTGTGAAATGTTTCATCTTCAACACCGCTAATTGCGCTTTCCAACGCTGCCGCAACCTCTACGCTGTCGTCTACCATGCGTGTTTCTGCACGCTTCAAGTGATCGTAGGCCAAGTTTTTTGCGGTTTTAAACAAAAACGACTTGGGCTCTTTAATATGCTCGGTAGATTTCGCCTGACACAAGCGAACATACGTATCCTGCAGTATGTCATCCACTTCTTTAGGCGGCACAAGGCGCGATAGCATTTTGGCCATCGAGCCGCGCGCCGACATATAGGCATTATGTATGGCTGTTTCTATGGGCATATTGTTATTTTTTATCGTTGTTACTTACTAAGACGACAGCCACGCTATTTTCCCCCAGTATTTTCAACATTATCGCTCAAAAATTAAATTTGTTAATGGGTTGTATATAATGCGACGCTAGTTTAAAACAACACCAACAATAACGTGTAGGGTGACGCATACGCATCACACACTCTAATAATCAATAATAACAATAGCGTAAAACCGAATATGCCTGTGGCAAATGAACCATTCGACACAATAATCATGCTGCCTTTTAAGCCTAAAGCTTTAACGGTTGCACTGTGCATGATGTCGTTCGGCGCAAGTCACACTGTTATTGCACAGTCAGTGCTGCCCCACCAACAAGCAGAAGTGATTACACAGAATACATCGCCGCTCTCCGCAATAAATTTCGCTATTCCTGCACAAAGTGCAGACGAGGCAATCATCGCGTTTGCCAATCAAGCCGAGCTGACCGTAGTCTTTCCCTTCAACAAAGTCAGGCATATTTTTGCAAATGAAGTAAGTGGTAACTATACGCCACAAGTAGCAATAGAAAAGCTTTTGGCTGGTACAGGCCTGAGTGCTGATATTGTCGATAACACTCGAATAAAAATAGTGCCTGCTAGCGATAGTGATGAAAACAATCACTTGCTTGGTCGTCTTTTTAACGCCATTACCGCACAAGACGATAGCTTGGTAACCGTACCTGACGAGCAAGGCAGTTACGATATTGAATACATTGAAGTAAGGGGATTACGAGCGCGTGTTGCTCAATCGGTGGGGATCAAACGCAACGCGAACGTCATCATTGATACTATTCAGTCGGTGGATATGGGTAAGTTCCCCGATCAAAACCTCGCAGAAGCGCTGCAGCGTGTGTCTGGCGTATCTATCGACCGCGCAGAAGGGGAAGGCCAACTTGTTACGGTGAGGGGCTTTGGGCCGGAATTTAATCGGGTTTTATTAAACGGCAGGCCCATGGCAACCGATAAGCTCGGGCGCGAATTCAGTTTTGATACACTGGCTTCTGAGATTGTCAGCAGTGTAACCGTACACAAACAAAGTCAGGCGACTATGCAGTCAGGTGGCATTGGCGCTACGATTGATGTTCACACCGCTAAACCTCTTTCTTTCAAGGGAATGCGGGCGGCTGGCAGTATCAAAATGCAGTACGATACTAACTCGCAACAATATGCGCCTTCTACCTCTGCTATGTTCAGCAACACTTATTGGAATAACTCGTTTGGCATTCTAGCCTCTTTTACTCAACACAAGCGTCAAGCTCGACTAGAAGAAGCGCAAATTGATGGTTGGTTGGTAAATACTAACGTACCTGAAAGTGAGCTTTCTGATGACGTTTCTACGCTATATGTGCCCAGGAATTACGATCAAAGAGTGCGCTTTGACGATAGAACACGTACGGGGTCTGCGCTCGTTTTACAATATCGACCTAATAACAAGCTCGAGCTTACGGCTGATTATCTGGGGTCAACATTTGATGTTGAAACCTCGGCAACCTCAATGGGACATTGGTTTACATCGAGTAACCTTGAAGATGTTACGGTGGATGAAAACGGCACGGCGGTGGCTTTTTCACAAAATAGCGGGCATGCCACCGACTTTCACGCGCGCACATTTAACCGTTCATCGACCTTGAGAAGCTTCGGTTTTGCAGCGAACTACATCGCAAGCGATAGCGTAATTGTTGATGCTGATCTGTCTTACTCAATGGCCAATGTCGATGACAACAATGGAGAGGGGAATTCTCTCTCGCTTATCGGTTATCTAAATCGCTCTTCATTCGATCATCGTCAGTCGAATATATTGCCCGCAATATCGGGCTTTGAACAAGCCAACCCCCGTCAGGTAAATGCCTTGGGGGAGCCGGTTGGCGTGTCCCATTACTTAGATCCAGCCAACGGCCGTTCCCACGTGATGTTGCGCAGAGGGTGGAGTATTGATGACGATATAGGGCAAGCAAAAATCAATATAAGTGTGCTTGGGGATGAAAACTGGTTTAGCAAAATTGACGTTGGTGGAGCATTAACTCAGCGCGAAAAAGCCAACGAAAGAAGAGACAACGAAGCAGACGCAAGACACTGCAGTTTTTGCGGCTATTTTGATGCACCAGATATTCCCGATAGCTTCCAAACCATATTTGACGCAGGCGACGATTTTCTAGGCTCAATTAGTGGGCATGAGAACATACCTCATCAGTGGCTGCGCCACGACGGTGATACATTATTCCGTTACTTAGAAAACGCTGGGGATGTCAGTCTAGCCGCTGAAACACGGGGAAGCTCTTTCGCTGTTAAAGAAACAGTGTATGCGGGGTATATTCAAACCGCTATTGAGAAGGACTACGCACCTTGGTTTATCGATGTGCATGCAGGGCTACGTGCTGAGTACACTGACGTAAAGGTAAGCGGTGTCGATGAGCAGTTATCGGCGTTAGTTATTTTAGACCAAACCGAACTGGGGCAAGAGTTTGGCGCCTCGGTAAATATTGATAAATCGTCAAGCTACACCAATCTTTTACCCAGCGTGAGCGTTAAAGCCAGCTGGTTAGATAGTTGGGTATTTCGCGCGGCTTATAATCACAGTATCACCCGCCCAACCTTAGAACAGATGGCACCAGGTGTAACTTACACCACCACGCGACAAGGTGGCGACCTGCGGGCGCGTATCGGAAACGCACAGCTATTGCCCTTTGAGGCAAAAAACATTGATTTGGCCATTGAGCATTACTACCAGGAAAATAGCTATATATCGGCAGGTTACTTTAGAAAAACGGTAGATAATTTCATTGTTAATGAAAGCAGTACACAAACCTTTAATAACGTGACTGACCCTAGCACCGGCACAGATCCAAATGCGGTTGACGATGCTGATGCGTTAGCACGATTTTCCGTAATATCTCCCAGCAACGGCGAGTCTGCAACGGTTGAAGGGGTCGAGATAGCAGTGCAGCATTTATTTGGCGAGTCAGGGTGGGGAATTCAGGCCAATGCGAGCTTTGTAGACAGCAACGCTGAATTAGACACCGCCAATATCCGTTCAACCTTCGCACTTACAGGGTTGTCGGGTGCAAAAAACATGGTGCTTTTTTATGAAAAAAATGCGCTGCAATGGCGGGTGGCTTGGAACCAGCGAGAAGGCTTTTTGCAGTCACTAAACCAAACCCAAAGCACCGAGCCAACCTTTGTTAGCCCCTACAAGCAGTGGGATATGAGCCTTTCATACCAATTTAGCCCGAGGGTTTCTGTATTTTTTGAAGGTATCAATATTACTAACGAAACCGTTCATAAGCGCGGCCGATTCAGCAATCATCTCTTGCTTGTGCAAGACGCGGGGGCGCGCTACGCCTTGGGTGTGAACATAACGTATTAACATGCGGAAGCACGCAACCTACAAGCGCTTAGTATTCATGCCCCTTGCGTGTTCTTCTCAATTGTTTCTATTTCTTTCCACAGTTTTTCTGATTGGGCGGTAAGCAATGAATAAGTCTTTATGTCACCGTTTCTTTGCGCGTGCATGGCTTTTTCAAGAAGGGCGTCATACTGCTTTCGCATTTTTTTGGTTGGATTGCTTTTAAAAAGTCCAAACATAGTGAAAGTCCTAAAAAGAGAGATAGCGAGAAAACGTTTGAACAGGAACTTTCGATCACCCATTTTCGTGAACAAACTTTCATAAACATTCATGGGAGAATACTTGAGTGAATAGCAGGCCACTTGGCTAAGTTGAGCTAAGTATGGCCTGCACTTTGGTTACATTAGAACTGGTAAGTGACGTAGGCACTAATACTTCTGCCTGGCTCTGAGTAGCGCTGGTACCCATTACCGCTCACGCCGCCAAAGAAACCACCAGTACCGTCTCTTACGCTATTAAGTACTTCCCAGCGGTAATACTCTTTGTCTGTAAGGTTGTAGATCGCCGTGGTAAAGCGCAGGTTTTCAGTAATGTCGTAGTAGGCGAGCAGGTCGAAAACAGCATAGCCTGCAGGCGTATGCGATGGACCTGCGCCGTTGTTCAACGAGGTGTAGCTAAGTTGAGTACTTTCTTCTACCCTTTTACTCAAAATTGCGACAAGTTCTGCGCCCCAATCACCTTCATCAGATACGTAGCCTAGTCCAACTGTTGCGGTATCTGGCGATACGGTTTCTAAATCGTCGCCCGCATTGTTAAAAGCAGACGCGGTGTCGTAGGTACCGTCCAATGCTGTATAAGCAAAACGACCCGCAATGTTATCTGTAAAATTGTAATTAGCAGTAACTTCAAAACCGTCAACAGTCAGTTCGCCCGTATTTTGTGGCTGCGTGAATACATCATCAGTATTGACTACGGTTTCACAACCGAAGCGACCGCACTGCACGGTAGTTACTTCAGTGCCATAAGGCGTTGAATAAGTCTCGTCTTGAATCATGTTAGTGTATTCAGTTCTAAACACCGACACGCTGACATTTCCGTTCTCGAAATCACCAATATAGGTGAGTTCAAAGTTAGTCGATTCTTGAGCATCGAGTTCACTGTTGGCAATACGGTCAAGGTCAATAAACGTGTTACCAGTTATGATATCGGTGACTTCATCGCCTGAGTTTGTACCAAAATACAAGCTTTGGAGCGTAGGCGCTTGGTAGCCCTGAGCAATTCGAGCATTTATAGAGTGGCCTTTTACGAATTCGTAGGTAGCACCAATCTCTCCTACCACCGCACTAAACTCGCTGTCTGTGATACTTAATCCTGTGGGATCTGAAAATGTGCTGTCTACAGTAGGCGTATATTCCGTAGAATCGTAGCGAAGTCCAAGGTTTACGCTTAATTGCTCGCTAAGTTCAACCGTGTCAGCTAGGTAGGCTGTAATTAACGTCTTTTCGGTTTCTGGAACAAAGCTTTGGTCGCGAATAGGGTAGCCGTCTAAAATAGGCGAGTCCGCGGTTTGTCCAGCGAACCTGCGGTCGAACATCACCGCTTCAGCGTCCACCTGTTGAAAACTAAAACCATAAATAATCTCATGGTTAAATTCTCCGGTGATAGATTTGGCTAAATCAACATTGAAACTCAATGAGTCCTGGCTGAAATTGCGGTCCTCGGTACGCAATATAGCGTCGCCGTCTGCACTGCCGTAAAGAAAGCTGGTTACACCCGATGAAAACAGCTCTTGATAGTTCAATGTCACATCTATGCTGTCAGCAAACGCTAGGCCCAGGTTTTCGTTGTTAAAGAAAAGCCCAATTCGCTCGCGGTTATTTTCATCCGCTGAGGTGAAGTCAAAATAAGAGTCACTTTGGCGAGAAAGAGGTACGCCGTTCGTTTCTCTGTCCGTTTTTTCGTAAACAAAGCCTAGTTGCTGGTGCTCGGAAAAGTTATAAGCAAGTTTAAGTAAAACTACATCGACTTGATTATCCATCGGGTCAGCCTGACCACGTGCTGAGCCAGAGATATTCTCACCATGGCTGTGGGCTTCTGTTTCGCTACTGTCGCGCATTGTGTATTGCAATAGCGAGTCGAAGTTACCCGTTCTGTTAGCGACGGTGCCGTGTACTAGCCATTCGTCAGAGCGTGCATCAAAACCGGTTTTCAACTTAACGCCTGTAGCATCACCTGTGGCAGGTAAAAAGTCGCTCGCTTCATTGGTCACGTAGGTAACTGAGCCTGCAAGGGAGCCTGGTCCTTGCGCGACAGCGCTTGGGCCTTTAGTGATATTGACGGCTTTTACGTGTTCCAATTCAATTTCGCCGCGGCTCGATCCATACATTCCATAAGCGGCGAATGAGCTTGGGTTTAGCGTTTCGCCTTGACCGACGCCATCTACAGTTACTGCTACGGCGTCTCCTTCCAAGCCGCGAATGTTGAAGCCATCGTTACCGAAACGGTTACCCGTATCATTAGTTTGTACTCCTGGGATATAGCGAGCGGTATCTTCAATATTTGTAATTGAGCGCTTTGACAGAGTTTGTGCATCCAGCACGGTTTCGACAGTCGTTGTCAGGGTTTCTTCACTTTTGGCCTTTGTAACTGCCAATTCTGATTGTTGAGCTAGGGCAGGAAGTGTTAGCGCACAGCCAAGCGAAATAGCTACCGTTGAGCGTTTAAATTTCATTGTTCTTTTCCAATTTTTAATAAAAGTGCAAATAATTAGTATTTCGTATCAACGCTAAGCCTCCTGTTTGCGTCGGTTGATATCATTTTTATTTTTCTTAAATCGCGCCTGTCAAAGCGATTTCTTGACACTTCGTGCGTCAAAAATCGATCGTAATACTATTGATAACTATTATCATTTGCAATAGTATGATTTCACTTTTACACAACTAGAAAATAAAAAACCATGAAAAAACACACGCTCATCAGTTTACCCTTGCTTATTGCAAGCTGCTTCAGTGGCGCTGCTCTAGCCCACGTGGCTTACCTAAAACCGCTTCAGTTTGAACCGGTTAGAGGCGGTAAAGTCACGCTGGATGCATCTTTTGCAGAACAATTTTTTGTACCAGAAGCGGCAATTACGAATGCATCGTTTGAAGTGGTAACCCCTAGCGGCAAGCTAGTGAGTGTGGAGAAGGTTGTCGATCTGTCTACCCGTAATGTTCTTGAGCACACTTTAGAGGAAGAAGGGACTTACCAGTTTTCAACCGGAAAACGCATGGGGGCAATTTTTCGCGTGTATGAAAAGGACGGTGAGCGTGGCTCTATGCGAGGTAATGAAAAGCCTCTACCTGAAGGTGCGATATTAAAAGAGCACTTTCAATCAGTTACGTTTGCAACAACGTACGTAACGAAGAAAGGGCCAAGTGAACAGGCGTTAGCGCTAAGAAACGACGGCTTAGAGATCGTGGCAATTAATCACCCTAACAGTTTGTTTGCCAACGAGAGTTTTAATTTCAAAGTTCTGTTTAACGGTAAGCCTGTTACCGATCATGAAATCTCGGTGTACCAAGGAAAAGATCAGTTCGCCGAAGAATCTGATGTAGAAAAATTAACGACAAATGCCAATGGGCAAGCGTCATTTACTCCTTCAGCACAAGATGTCTATTTGATGCAAGTAAGACTGCGTACCGACGCGCCTGATGGTGCAGACGTGCCCACTTATAGCTACACCACCACACTATCATTCGAAGCCTATTAATCATTGAGGGTACAAGGAAATAATTATGTTTAAAACAGTAAGTTTAGCCGTTGTATCTGCGCTTTGTATTAGCGCTTCGGCAGTAGCGGCACCACATAGCGCCAGCGGCATTATATTGACCTATGACTTAAACAAAGACGAGTCGCTTCCATTAGAAGAGTTCGTTGATGCCAGACGTGCTCGCTTCAATGCGTCTGATACCAACAAAGACGGTGTACTTGATGAAAGTGAATACGTTTATGAGTGGGAAGGCAAAGTAGAAAAACGGTTAGCTGAAGACAGAAAAGCATCGGTAAAACAAACTCACGTACGTTTCCATGCTGTTGACAGCAACGATGACGAGTTCATTACTATTGATGAAGTAAACGCGGTGGGTGAGCGAAGTTTCTCACGTATGGACAGTGATAATGATGGTGTAGTTGCACTGGGCGACCCTGAACCAGCGCCCCGTCGCTCGGCGTCACAGGAAAAAGATGACAAACCTGAGCTAGTACAGCGCCCTATGTTGCGCATGCCGACCAGCCACAATATTGAAGGCTTTGTCACCTTATACGACCAAAACGGTGACGAAAAGGTAACAAAAGAAGAGTTTCACGCCGTTCGCAAAGCACAATTCCAGCGTACAGACGAAAACAGTGATGACAAGCTTACAGAGCAAGAATACGTGCTTGAGTTTGAAGACAGGCTGGATGCACAGATCGAGAAGACCCATGAAGGGCAAATTAAACAAACTTACGTTCGCTTTGAAGTTCTTGATACAGACGAGAATGGCAAAATGACATTTTCAGAGTACATGGTGTCTGGGTTTAATGCCTTTCATCGCTACGACACTAATGGTGATGGCTACTTAACGTTAGCTGATCCAGCGCCTGCGCCACGTCAGCAGGAGCAAAGTGACACCACCACTGCACAAGTCAGCGAATAATGGTTGGGCGTTTCCTTTTATATCTGGCGGTATTTACCGCCAGCTATGCTGTTAAGGCCGAGTTGTATGTGTTTCCTGCACCATCACCAGAAGCAACCTCCCACACGCTTAACACAGAAATAACCCTGTACGAAGAGCAGACGCTTAGCGCCATTGAGCAAAAGAATATTGATCTACTGATTAAAGACACCTATCAAACGTTAGATAAATCAAACGCAACGAGTGCGCTTAGCGAAATTAATCAACGATACGAAGGTACACTTCCGGCGTGGCTGTACAGTGCCATTAAGCGGTGCGAGGATTGGTTTAATCGGACTGAAGGTAACATAAGCTGCCGCAACGGTGCGCTTTATGACTATTGGGCCGAATATGTTCAAGGTAAGCATGACCTTTCACGTCGCGAAGTGAGACGTCTTGCTCGTGTGGCGCGCATTGCTGAGGTCAATTTTAATGACGATAACAGCGTGGCATTTGCGTCACCTATCCAGTGGGATTTATCCGAGTTCACAGCTTCTCTTGCCGTAGATCGTATTGCTAACTACCTGACATCAATTAATATTCGTTCTTACCACATTAGCGCGCAAGGGCTAGAAACCCACGCGTCGAACCAAGGTTTTAGTTGGCAGGGGACCGTGGCGCAAGAGGCTGTAATTCAAAATGGCCGCGCAACGGACGCTGTTAGTAATCCAAGTACCATTGCATTCATCAGGCCGTGGCAACGCCCAGTACTTTCTACTTCAAAGCTGGCGTCTTTAGAAAAAGGCGTGTTAAGCCACAGTGACGGTTGGCCTAGCGCCAAGTTTCAAGCCATATCAGTGGCGGATAACGCATTTGAAGCCATGTTGTTAGCACACTTTTCGGCAACCAAAACAGCGCAGCAAGCCATGGAGTTAGTTAACGCGAACCCATCACTAGCGCTGAAGTTAATTGATGAAAATGGCAGGGTATTTACCAGCAACACCTATACAGCTCGCACGTCGGGTAAAAACAAGGCTGAAAAAAATGGCCACGCCATCTCAATTGATATCACCTTACCGCTATTTGACATTGCAGATTATCGCGGTCCTTACGTAAGCGTGTGGATAAGCGACGAAAAGAACCGGCTAGTAAAAAGCTTGGCGCTTCGCGGCACCAGCGAAAGATGGCTAGGCGAGCTGCGCACATGGTGGCGAAGAGTGGGTCGGAAAAATGAAGGTTTAGTCGATGGGTTTGCCGGGGCTACAAAGAAAAACGCACCCTTGCACATAGAGTGGGATGGATTGGATGATTTTGGAAAAAGCGCAAACTCGTCGTCCTTAATACTTCACGTTGAAGTGGCGAGAGAACACGGCGGTCGAAGCTATGAGAAAATTCCATTTACCTTTGATAGCCTGACTTCACCAATAACCGTAACGGGCACGGATGAAATCGCGTCTATTACACTTTCACTAATGAATTAGTCGTCAATCTTAAAATTGCAGTAACGTAACGAGCACTACCAAAGGCAGCTATCGCAAATCGCTATCTGAAGTTTTCATAGCCCTCATTATTAGGGCTGAGCGTTTTACCCTTTAAACGTGATACTGGCGTTTGCGGTTAGCCTGCCTTGTTTCACATCAGCAGAATCCGAAATATCGTTAGGTAAACAGCCGCTGTGCAGCAAGTTGGCTGGATACAACACGGCGCGATTAAACATAGGCTCAATACAGGCGATTTGGGTGAACATGGCGGTATCACCGTTTATATACGCTTTAGGTGGTAACCCTACGCTGGTGGCTTGACGTTTTAAGGTTTTAAAATAGCCTTCGTATTGCGCTGCATTAACCCGCTCTAACCCCGTTTCAATATGTCGATAGAATGCAGTACCGCCCAAAGGCGCGCTAAACAGATAGTGCACCAATGCCCATTCATTATCCTTTTGCGTATCGATGTGCGGAATACATTGAATGGGCGACAAACTTTTCGGCGCTTGATTGGCTATGGAAAGTTGCACTAGGGGTATTTGAAGCGGCTTTTCCACGCCAAAATCTTGTAGCCCATTATGCGAAGCAAGTTGACTAAACAGCAGTGGAAGCGAGGTATGTAGGTGTTCCACATACTCCTGGGGCGGGTGACTTCTCACCCCCGGATAAAAGTCGCCATCTAGTTTTGTAAATGGGTGGTGTTGAGCAATTGTTTCTACCAAACTCAGCGGGTCTGGTATGAAACCATCGATAACAACAATCGGTGTGGCTTGCTCACCAACCTTAATCAATTCGTAGTTTGAAACCATGCGTCTGCGTTTTTATTCGCCTTGTTCTTCTTGTCGATAAGGGCATAGATTTGTGCGTTTGACGCTATGAGCGTGTAAATGCTTTGCAGCATGTGTTGTGCATGCAAATCAGCAATCGCGTCAGCACTAAGCGCCGCTAGCTTATCTTCGTCAATGGTATATAACCCTGTTATAGACGTTTTGCTTTCGTTTTCAAAGGTAATATCTAGAGTGAATGGTGTAATAAGGTTGTGCTGTTGTAGGGCGGCAATAAAACGCTGATTTTGCGTTTCACCGTCAAGAAGCTGAGCAAGGATCTGCTGCTTCTCCAACAGGTAGTTGCTAGGCTCTCCTGTGTTATCAAAGAGCGGCGTTCCTTTTTCTTCGCTTACTGAGGCATTATCCATATCAATGCACAGCACCCGGTTACTGCTGTCAGCGCTTTGCGCTTCCGTTCCTACATAAAAAGGCAAGCGTTCAAACTGTGCCGGAATATAAACCGCATTCCATTCACCTTGCTGCCAAAATAGGTTTTCCTTTTCTTCAAAACCTAACAAGGCAGATAAGCCAAATTGTCCCGAGTCGTCAAACTTGGTGATCACCACGGGATAATGCACCACTAGCTTGTTTAGCTCAGAGACCACCACAGGAACAAGGTGCTGATTGGCACTGAGTGACAATGCATCGTCGGTTACTTTCAAATCTGCATGTTGTTTATTATTAATGGCAACCATGTGAGTCATACGTAGGCCCTGCTTATTGATTTACGTTAAACGGCCTGCAGGCCGAATTGGTGAATTTTATTAATAAGTTCGCGATGTTTAGGCAGTTTCTCAACCGCCATGCCGCGAGCTTTTCTGTTCTGCATCAACTGTTGCTTAGCAAAGTCGGCGTTAACCCATTGCTGATGTGCGCCTAAATCTGAGGTGAACCCCATACCGTACAGGACATACTGATAGCTTGCCGCGGGGAATACCTCGTTGTTGCTGGTAAAGTCTTTGTCACTAGGTGGGTGGTATTGCCACAACGCGAGTAATTCTTTTAATGATTCCGGAATAGTATGACTATCGCGATTGTCCCGCCAAAATGCGCTGTCTTCTCGCTTACTCAACATGTAATGCAGCTTTAAGAAGTCGATAATTCGCTGCCAACGGTAAGAAAAGGTGTCATTAAAGCGCTTTGCCACAATATCCATTACGGCTCGATTTGCTGGCAACTGTTCGGCGATCATTGAGGCAGACAGCTCCACCAGTACAAGCGCTGAAGCTTCTAACGGCTCTAGAAAGCCCGCCGCTAGCCCAACAGCCACGCAGTTATTTTGCCAAAAGTACTGCCTGTGTCCGCTTCGAATAGTAATGTCTTTTACGTTTATCCCATCTATGCCGTTTAACGTGCTGGTTTGGCGAACGTATGTGTCTAAGCGAGCATAGGCGTCATCTTTACTCTGATGCCTACTGGAATAGACGTGGCCTACACCTCGGCGTGACTGCAAACCGATATCCCAAATCCAACCGGCGTCTTGTGCGGTGGAGATAGTGTGGGATGCAATAGGACTTTGCGGGGTGTCATAAGGCACGTGTACTGCTAATGCTCGGTCGATAAAAAGTACATCGTCACAGGGAATAAACGGCACCTTGTAGTGTTCGCCGAGCAGCATAGATTTAAAGCCGGTACAGTCAACAAAGAGGTCGCCTTCTACTGTTACCCCTTGCTCGGTATGAAGGGCTTTGATATCGCCGTTATTGCTGCTTTCGACGCGGTTAACGTCGGCCAGCACATGGTGTACACCTAGTTTTTCAGTGCAGTGTTTGGTTAAAAAGGCGGTAAATTTTCCTGCATCTAGGTGATAAGCATAGTTAGCGGCGCCTGCAAACTCTGCGTGGCGTATGCTTTTAGGTGCACAACCTGCTTCGCATATCGCTTCCTGAACACATACTGCATGGGAAAAAGACTCGTTTAATTCTGGTGCTACAGTCTGCCAGTAAGGACCTAAATTTGTTTGCGAAAACCCTTGGGGCAGCATGAGAGGGTGGTAGTAAAAATCGTGCTCTTCACCAGTGGTCCACTTAGCAAACTTTGCTCCTTGCTTGAATGTGGCGTCGCATTCTTTGATGAAAGTGGTTTCGCTAATACCCAATGCAATTAGTGTTGAGCGCATGGTTGGCCAGGTGCCTTCGCCCACGCCAATAATAGGCACATTGGGGCTTTCTATTAAGGTTACTTTAATGTCTTTGCGGGTAGCGCATTGATGTTGCGCTGCAATACGACCAGCCGTTAGCCACCCTGCGCTACCGCCACCAACTACTACAATGTGCGTTATGGGAGTTGCTGTTGTCATACTGATTTCCTGAATAAAAACTGTGGCTACCAAATGGTAGCCACGAATGTGGGACCAACAAATGTCGGCCCCAATTACGCGAAACTAAAAGTTTCCGCGCACACCGAAGGCCCAACGTCTGCCGCTGTCTTCAACCAACAGCAAGTGATTAGAGAAGCGACCGCGTTTATGTACAAACTCTTCTGTAAGGTTAATACCTTCAAAGAAGATTTCTACATTGTCTGTCACGCTGTAGCTACCGCTAATGTCAAGCTGTTGATAAGACTCAACAATGGTTGGGCCGTCACCCTGCCCTTGTGTTAACGACTGAACAAACTCATCACGCCAGTTATAGGCAAGGCGAATTTGATAATCGTCAGTTTCATAAAATGCCACCAAGTTGTAAGAATCACTTAACCCGGTTAGTGCAAATACCTGATTAATATCGAATGGATCGAGTTCGGCGTCACTGTCAACGATAGTTCCGTTGGCAAGCACCCCAAAGCCATTATCGAAAGTGTGCTGAAGCGCAAGCTCGAAGCCGTCTACCGTTGCGTCTTCACCGTTATTTGGCAGAGTATTGGTGAACACAGCAACGTCGTCACCCGCATCTGGCGCGCTAGCGTTAGTGCCTGTAGAAGGGTCGGTTAGCAAGCTGCCGTCAGCAAGCTCGAAGGTTTTGTCTTCTTGGCTATTAACAATAAAGTTCGATACCAACTTTCTGAAGTAACCAATTGATGCATAACTTGCTTCGTCATAGTAATACTCTAGTGACAAGTCCAAGTTGTCCGATTTGAATGGCTCTAGTGCAGGGTTACCACTGGTAGACGTTAAGTCACCACCTTGGCGGGTGGTTGTAATTACTGTCACCGGTGACATGCTGTTAAGCGTAGGGCGAGTAATAGTTGAACTCGCCGCAAAGCGCGCAATTAAGTCGTCGGTAATTTCCAAACGTACGCTGAAGTTTGGCAATAGCACGTCGTAATCAGACTCAGTGGCAATACTTTGCGCATCGCCAAAACCAGCCAGCATTTCGGTTTGATCCAGAATCGTTAAGCCCGTTATTGGCGCTTGCGTTCCGTTAACCGTCACATCCGTCATTTCATAACGCACACCAGCGGTTGCGCTTAAGAACATGTCTGCAACTTCGCCTTCAAAGTCGAATTCCATATAGGTAGAGATAATATCTTCTTCAACTTCAAAGCTGTTATTACGACGCACCGCATCAAAACTAATCGACTCACCATTTACGCTTTGATAATAAGATTCTAAAAACGCAAAGTTGGCTTCGCCATCATGGGCAAGCCAAGAGGTGGGCATGCGACCGCTACCACTTACGTCAGAAAGAAAATCGCTGCCTGCGTCAAAAACGTATTGGCTGCCTGCTGGGATCTCGGGCAAGTCTGGGTAACCACAGTAAGTACAGTGAATACCTACACCTTCATTGTCCCAACGGGTAAGTGATTTGGTTTCGGTGCTGTACTGTGCGCCAAAGCGAATTTCAGTTAAGCCGCTGCCATCTGTTACGTATTCGCCGTCAAAGCGCAGCTGGCTCACTTCATCTTCTACCGCCCAGCCTCGACGCAGCATTACGTGAGCTCGGCTGTTAGCTTCATCAAGATGATTGCTCACACCATCAGGTGTCAGTGCAGGGTTGTATATAGGGAATCCGTCAGGACCAGTAACAATCGCGCCATCTAGTTCTTGTTGTCCGCTATAAATATTGTCATTAGGCGAAGCGAACATGCTGGCAACTGGTAAAATGTTGTCATCTACTTGGAATCGTACGCGGTTGGCATAACCAATAAGTGAAAGCTGATCGCCGCCACCATTATTGGCTTCGCGTTCGGCTTCTGAATGACTTAAATCAAACGATAAATTCAGATTATCAGAGTACTGGTAATCAAAGTTAAGGCCTATGGCATAGGTATCAGTTAAACGGTCGAACGTTTTGGCGTGCATATCTGTCGCCAAACCTACCTCTTGGTATAAATCGACAATAGTACCGTTTGCATCAACCGTTGGGCTGCGGCGATTGCCGTTTTCATCAAACAGGCTGCCGTCATCACCTACACCCTGAATGTTAGGTGCGGTAAACCAGTGGCCGTACGACGTTGCTTCAGACTCTACGTCAAAATCTGAATACAGTGCGTCAGCAGTTACAACCAGTTTGTCGTTAGGTGCATATTGGAATACAAGATTAGCGTTTGTTCGGGTACGCTCTTCAAAGGTCACTTTGTGATCGTAGTTTCGCGGCGAAAATACATTGCCTGTCCAAGCGTCGCCTGACTGCGTAACAGGGTTTGGCACGCCAACGTTCTCTAGCCAACCGTCCATCTGAGCCTGGTTAAGACGAGTCTCACGCTCTTGGTGTGAAACGGCAAGTAATACACCGAAGGTGTCGTCATTGAACGTGTTGCTAATAAGGCCAGAAAATTGCGGCGTAGTTTCTTCGCTATTTTCGTCGTACACGCCTTTTACCGAGCCCGCCATTTTAAAACCGTTTAATGCGAACGGGCGCGCGGTATTAATATTAATGGTAGAGCCTACACCACCAGACTGCATTGTGGCCGTTGACGTTTTATGCACATCAAGGCTGCTTACTAACTCAGAAGCAATCGTGTCGAAACTGAACGCACGCGAATCGTTTTCAGACGCCATTTGACGGCCATTTACCAACACGGTGTTAAACTGTGGTCCAAAACCACGCACGGTAATTAGCTGGCCTTCACCGCCTGAACGGTCGATAGATACGCCGGTAATACGCTGTAGTGATTCAGCTAAGTTGGTATCGGGAAAATCACCGATGTCTTCTGCGCTAATGGCGTCGACTACGCCAGCAGAGCTGCGTTTAACATCCATCGATTTTGCAACCGATGAGCGGATACCACTTACCTCAATCACTTCTACGTCTTTATTGGGTTGCGCGTCTTGGGCAAATGCACTATTCGCAGAAATAGCCGACGCTAAAACTGCTGCCACTGAGCATGCAAGCTTGGTTTTCCTATACATGATGGTGTGTGTCCTAATCGTTAATTTTAATGCGCCTTATGGTGTGCACCCCACTTGGCTTTCTCTCACAGCATTTCGCTGTTAATTCATCAAGACGACACGCTTTGTAAAATCCCCCAAATTTTTTTAACAATTTTTTAAATTAATTGAATCGCCTTATTTAAAAGGCGTGATTTCTTCGACGTCGATTAGCGTATTTCACCTTTACGTGTGTTTAAAAAGTGCACAATTATTAATGTATTCACAGAATAAATGCTTCTTTATCCACTTCATTTATCGCCTGTATGCCATTTCTATATAAATATTAGTTATGACTCGTAAGTAAATGATACTAGTGATGTATGCCCATATAGCGTAGCTTTGCCGCAGTTTCGCTTGAAAAATAAGCGGAATGAGGGGTGCTATTCGAAGCAAAATAAATACAGAAATTGCCTGTTCTGTTTTTGATTTCGCTAGAGAATGCTAGGCATAAGTGAATAAAATGGCTTAGTACTGTTTAAAGGGTGTCATTCTCGGATAGCCGGAATGTGAGGAGAAGCGTGTGAAAATCATAATATTAAATGAGTCAAAAGCGCCAGATCCGCTAAATAATGTGGAGAAGCGATGTGCGGCTACACCTAGTAGTGCACAGCGTCTGGTGAAAAAAGGGGCGATCTTACTGCTAGAAGCGGGGGCGGGCGTACACTCAGGGTATTCAGATAAAGAATACAAAGATGTAGGCGTAACTGTCATCGATGATGTGAATGATGCATTATCAACAGCAGATATGCTGGTGGCGGTGAACAAACCCACCGATGCACAGCTAGCGTTGATGAAAAAAGGGGCCATTGTGGTAGGCCATCTCGACCCTTTCTTTCAGCAATCGCTTGTTGAGTCTATTGCAGAAAAGGGGCTAACCGCTATTTCTGTAGAGATGATCCCTCGTTCTTCTCGTGCACAAAAAATGGACGCATTGAGCTCGCAAGCGAGTCTTGCGGGTTACGTAATGGTGATGCAGGCGGCGAATCAGTTGCCATCAATATTACCTATGATGATGACACCGTCAGGAACAATAAAACCAGCAAAGGTATTTATTATTGGAGCTGGCGTAGCGGGTCTTCAAGCTATAGCAACCGCGAAACGCTTAGGCGCAAACGTACTTGCTTATGACACCCGCCCTGTGGTGGCTGAGCAAGTAGAATCCCTAGGTGGCAAATTCCTTAAGATCGACATTGGGGAAACAGGCCAAACGAAGGACGGTTATGCAAAAGAACTGACCGATGAACAAAAATCGAAGCAGCAAGAAGCGCAACGCGACGCGATTGCTGACTCTGACATTGTTATTACGACAGCGCAGTTATTTGGTCGCAAACCACCAGTGCTCATATCAAAAGATACATTAGCACTCATGAAGCCGGGCAGTGTGGTTGTAGATATGGCCGCAACATCAGGTGGTAATGTTGAAGGTTCGGTTGCTGGCGAAACCGTTGAAGTTAACGGTGTAAAGGTAATTGGTAATGGTTACTGGAGCCAGTATGTGGCTAAAGCCGCCACCGACATGTACGCCAATAACATCTACAACCTTGTGGATGAGTTCTTCGACGATGAAACCAAAACCTTTGGGCTGAATTTAGAAGACGACATTCTGGCCGGCTGTGTTATTACCCACGACGGTAGCATCACCAACGACATGCTTAACAACGCATACAAAGGAGCCTAATCATGGAAATCATTTACCTACTTTTCATCGTGCTACTGGCTGCTTTTTTGGGTTTTGAGTTAATTCGAAAAGTCCCAGCAACCTTACATACACCCTTAATGTCAGGCTCTAACGCGATATCGGGTATTACGTTAGTAGGAGCATTGGTAGCCTCGGGTAGCGACAACAACTTGCTAACGACCATTCTTGGTACCGCAGCGGTGGCGCTGGCCAGCATCAACGTGGTGGGTGGTTATCTCGTTACTGATCGCATGCTTGGCATGTTCAAGAAAAAAGATAAATAAGGAGTACGCAAGTGAGTGATATCGTAACCGTAATAAACCTTGCGTACGTAGTAGCTGCGGCACTATTTATACTAGGACTTAAGTTACTTAGCCATCCAGATACCGCGAAAAAAGGTAACTTTATTTCTGCCATTGGTATGCTGGTTGCTGTCGTCGTCACCCTGCTTGACCAGCAGATCATTAGCTATCATTACATCCTGCTAGGTTTTGTTATTGGTGGCGCCTTTGGTGCGTGGAAAGCCAAGACCGTTGAAATGACGGCAATGCCAGAAATGGTGTCGTTATTTAATGGCTTTGGTGGCGCAGCGTCATTGCTTCTGGGTTGGGCAACATTAGCCGGAATGAGCCTAATTACTCTTAAAACGGAAAGTGCGTTTACTTTTATTACCCTGTTTTTCACAATTTTAGTTGGGGGCATTACGTTCTCTGGCTCGGTGGTAGCCTGGGGTAAGTTGTCAGGAAAAATGAGCTCTAAAGCCGTTATTTTCACAGGGCTTCGCGAGCTAAGCATCTTGCACCTAATTGGCATGGTGGTGATTGGTTATTTCTTTACTACCGACCCAAGCAACCCACTTTGGATATACTGTGCTATTGCGTTGTCACTAAGCTTCGGCTTGTGGGCTACCATTTCAATTGGTGGTGCAGATATGCCGGTGGTTATTGCGCTGTTAAATAGTTACTCAGGTGTAGCAGCGTCGGCGGCAGGTCTTGCTACAGGCAACACAATATTGATTGTTACCGGCTTACTAGTAGGCGCGTCAGGCTTAATTCTTACCAATATTATGTGTAAGGCCATGAACCGTTCATTGATGAATGTGTTGTTGTCTGGCTTTGCCAAGCCAGTCGAGGCCGGCGAAAAAATAGAAGGCGAGATTAAAGTACTGTCGGCGCAAGATGCATTTTATGTATTAGAAGCAGCGCAAGCAGTACTGGTGGTGCCTGGTTATGGTATGGCGGTTGCGCAAGCGCAGCATGCGGTACGTGAACTTCAGTCGTTGCTAGAGGAAAATGGCTGTACGGTTGATTACGCCATTCACGCTGTAGCGGGGCGTATGCCGGGCCACATGAACGTGTTATTGGCAGAAGCTGACGTGCCTTATGACCAACTATACGAGATGGATGACGTTAACCCTCGTATGGAAAACTATGACGTGGTTATTGTTATCGGTGCAAACGATGTTGTTAACCCAGCAGCCAAAGAGATGAAAGGCAGCCCTATTTACGGAATGCCAGTTATCGAAGCACATCGTGCGAAAACGGTCTTTGTGCTTAAGCGTTCTGCGAATGCCGGTTTTGCCGGTGTAGACAACCCGCTGTTTTTCAAAGACAACACGCGCATGGTTCTGGGTGACGCTAAAGACACTATTAACAGCATTATTCGCGAGTTCGGAGACGACTAATACAGCGTATCTCTTTGAGACATCTTCTATAAAGGCCTGTTTAAACACAGGCCTTTTTATTGGGTATTAAACTTAATTATAAAGTACTCAACTATAGTTGTAGTTGATGCTTATCAGCTCTAGTATGTGAATGCTATAGATGTTGAGTTAGCTATTCATATAGTCGCATAGAGATGTACGAGTAAATGTCTACGACCCCTTTTCATATTGAGCCGTTTAGAAATTGTATTTTGGTCACGCTTCGCGGTAAGTGGGATATGTCCACGAACATTCAGTACCTTGCTAAGCTTTCTGATTGCTTGAAAACCCGTAAAGGCAGACCCTTTCACTTATTTGTAGACATGCGTAGTTGGCAAATCCCCAATTCTGATACTTTCAATCAAATAAAAGCACCCATCAAATTAGATAGGCGGAGTCAGCTCAGCGAGACATGGCTGGAAGATGAAGCAACTGATGCTGATCACATTGCAGAAAAGTTTTTTAGCGCGCCATCAATTAAACTGGGATTTGAACTTGAACGTACTCAATGCATCTCAGAGTTTATAACCCATTGTGAAGAAAAAGCAGATAACGTTGTTATAGATTATGTTCGAACTTGGATAGGCTAAAAAAGCCCGCGTTCGATAAACAAAATTCGTCGCGACAATAGATATTTTATATCGCAACAACTATCGCGTTCAGTCTTACGTTGACTATAATACGCTGCTTATTTTCGCACTTTCTATGCTAGGTATTGGCCTAGCCCACTTACAAATAGGTGAATAAATTGTCAGATTGGAGCATCGAAGAAGCGGAGCGCGTCTATGGCGTGTCTCAATGGGGTGGCGGCTATTTTCAAATTGGTGAAAACGGCAACGTCCATATTACCCCTGTTCCTGAAGATCCTAGCATTCGAATCGACTTTAATTCGGTAATTGAAGATATCCGCAAAGAAGGCGTACAGTTTCCTGTTGTAGTGCGCTTCCACGATATTCTGCGCTCGCAAGTTGCAGGCTTGAACAAAGCATTTAGAAGCTCCATCGAAGAAGCCGAATACCAAGGCCAGTACCAAGGTGTGTATCCGGTAAAAGTAAACCAAATGCGCGAAGTCGTTGAGGAAATTGTCGATGCGGGCAAGCCATTTAACTATGGCTTAGAAGCGGGGTCAAAAGCCGAGCTTCTGACTGTGCTTGCCATGAATACTAACGAAGAGTCTCTGACTATCCTAAATGGTTATAAAGACGACGAAGTTATGCGTCTTGCGCTGTTAGGAAGAAAGCTGGGTCGCCGCGTTGTGGTAGTAGTTGAAAAATACACCGAGCTTCTTCTTCTGGTAAAAATAGCCAAAGAGCTGGATATCGATCCTATCATTGGTGTGCGCTCAAAAATGACGGTGAAAGGTCGTGGTAAGTGGGAAAGCTCTGGTGGTGAACGTGCGAAATTTGGTTTAACCATTACTGAGATCATTAACGCAGCCCGCTACCTTGAAGAGCAAGGCATGGCGCACTGCTTAAAGCTGCTGCATTTCCATATTGGTAGCCAATTAACAGACATTCGTGCGGTTAAAGAAGCGGTAACCGAAGGCGCGCGTATTTACGCAGACCTTCACAAAATGGGCTTCGAGCTAGATTATGTTGATGTAGGTGGTGGCCTTGGTATCGATTACGACGGCAGTAATTCAACTAATGAATCGTCGCGTAACTACAGCATGCAAGAGTATGTTGCTGACGTTGTCTATGGCATGAAGGAAATGTGCGACCTTGAAGGCGTACCGCATCCGCATCTGGTTAGTGAAAGTGGACGTGCAATCACTGCGCATCACAGCTGTGTTATCACGGAAATTGTGGGCGAAATTAAGTCGAATGCGTCGCAAATGGATACATCAGCAAAAGCGGGTGAACACTTCTTCCTTAAGAATATGCGCGAACTTGCAGACACGTTTGATGAACAAACGAACATGCATGAAATTTACAACGACGCGTCTCAGTATAAAGAACAGGCGCTAGATGCATTTAAATTACGCGTGTTGTCACTTGAAGAGCTGGGCAAAATCGAAACGCTTTACTGGCAAATTATGGGCCGCTTACAGCAGTGGTATCGCAACGAAGAATATGTTCCAGAAGAGCTTCAAGAGCTAGATTACAGTTTGTCGTCTCAGTACCTTTGTAACTTCTCTGTATTCCAGTCGGCTGCTGATACATGGGCCATCGACCAGCTGCTGCCGGTAGTGCCTCTTATTCGTATGAATGAAGAGCCAACGGTCAATTGCTCGCTAGTGGATATTACCTGTGATAGCGACGGTAAAATTGATCAGTTCACTATTGGCCGTGAAATTACTGACGTACTGCCAATGCACCCACTTAAGAAAGATGAGCCGTACTACATTGGTTTGTTCTTAACGGGCGCTTATCAAGACGTTATGGGCGACATGCACAACTTGTTTGGTCGCTTAAATGAAGTGCATATTTACAGCTATGACGACGATCCTGAAGACTTTTACATTGAAGAAGTGGTGAAGGGGTCATCGGTAGAAGATGTACTTAACGTTATGCAGTATAACCCGCGCGCAATGGCATCAGACGTAAAACGCATGATAGACAAGCAAGTGTGGGACGGAAAATTGAACCCTCGTGAAGGGGTTCGCTGGACTGATTTTTACGAAAACTGTTTGGCAGGTTATACCTATCTAAAACAGTAGCGTTTAATATCTGAATGAAAGTACCTAAAAGCCGATGCCGATATTACTTATCTGCGTCGGCTTTTTTCAAGTAACGCTTCCAAAACTCGGCTGTCGTTGAATTAATCATATTCGACTCTGCGTTCATCAGCATCACATAGCCAACTTTGTGTTCAGGCAAAAACGCCACGTCAGCGCGATAGCCTTTTACCCAACCCCCATGATAGTTAAGCTGTAATCCATTTAAGTCGTAAATACGCCAACCCAAACCATAGTGAGCATCGTCAATCATGCCGCGCCAACCTCTGCGGTAGGTTTCACGCTTCGTTTTCACGCGCTCTGTAGTGACATAGTCCACCATTTCATCGGATATGACCGTGGGGAACTCGCCTAGCAGCGCTTGCAGATAAATCGTCATATCTGAAATGCTAGCGTTAACGCCAGCAGCTGGAGAGAACCGGTAGTAGTTGCTTTCTACCTTTCCTTCGCGCCATTTATTTCTGGCGATAGCAATATGAGGTTGAGCCCATGATTCTGATGCAAGCAATCCGCCTTTTCCAACACTGGCTGTTTTCATACCTAGTGGTGCAAACAGGTTGGCCTGAAGCTGTCGTGAGTAAGAGGTATTATTGTTGCTGAAGTAGTATTCCAGCGCACCAAAGAGTGCATTTTGATAGGTATAGCATTCACCCGGCGCACACAGTGGTTCAAGCTCGCCCAGGGATTTAAGCACGCGCTCCAGCGAGTAGTCAGCTTCAATAAGGTTGTCGTAAGCGTTGGGCATAAAGCCACTAGATTGGCCAACGATATGTTGCAGTTGCAGCGCATTCATTCCTTTGCCTTTAAAAGGAATGTCGGGTAATAAGGTGGTTATCGGCGTTTCCCAGCTAAGCTGGTTTTTTTCTACAAGTTTAGCTGACAACAACGCAGTAAAGGTTTTTGAAACAGAAGCTAGCCTGAATACGGTGTTCTCTGTAACTTTCTCTCCGCCGCGTTTGCGGGTACTTCCATATACGTAAACCCTTGGCGCTTTGCCTTGTTCATAAAACACAAACGCATAACCAGGCACGTTGTATTTTGAGGCTTCCTTTTGAACGTAACTAGCATAGTCATCAAGCCAATCCGCAAAAGCGCTTTGTGTAATGACCATTAGCATCGCTATCAGCCAAATTTTAGACAGGCGCAGCTTGAAGGTGCGCAAAGAGTTCAGCATACAGTCAGCTCGTTAAGCCTGTGGTTTTCTGATACATCCATCAGGCGCTCATTATTATTATCGCATTATTATGCGTTTAGCTGCTCCAATGATCAAATGTCGCCAATTATGCTCACTATCTCTTCAATGATTTGATTTATTCTAGCGGTAAGCGAACCGTTGTAAGAATATGCAAGAAAGGAAGAGAAGTTCGACTAGCAAGGTTTCTAATTATTGAGTTCTGATTTTGTCGCACCAACAGGGCGAATGCACGATACACTAGATAAAGATGATAAACGACAGGTGGGAAGTGCATTCTAATGCCAGACAATCTTTTGGTCTCAGATATGGGGGCTTCAGAAAACTCGACAACTGCTGAGTCAGTGCTTTCAAAAGCAAGGCTTAGCAGAGATCCGCGCTTTGACGGACGATTTTTTGTGGCGGTAAAAACAACCGGTATTTTTTGTAGGCCAATCTGTCCAGCGCGACTTCCTAAAGAAGAGAATGTGACTTACTTTCAACACGCCACACAGGCAATGGCACATGGTTATCGTCCATGTTTTCGCTGCAGGCCTGACAGTGCACCTCGTTCAGCGGCGTGGAAAGGCGTGGGCGCAACGATTAACCGAGCGTTGTCGCTGCTATCTGTTATTCCCATTGAGCGGGTTGCGGATATTGCTATGCGGTTGGGTATTAGTGAGCGTTACCTTAATAAGTTGGTCGTCAATGCTGTGGGCATACCGCCTAAGCAGTTTCAAAATATGCAGCGCACTTTGTTTGCAAAGCAGCTTATTCAGCAAACTCATTTATCTATGACAGATATCGCAATTACGGCAGGCTATCAATCACTGAGACAACTGCAGCGGGCCATAGAGCAATATTGCGCTACGTCTCCTACCCAGCTTAGAAAAAAAGAGCCGGTTCAACAAAAGGCTATCTCTTTATTTCTTTCTTATCGGCCGCCGTACAATTGGCCCTATGTACGAGATTTCTTGGCAACTCGCGCTATTGAAGGCATGGAACGAGTAACGGACGAGAGTTATGAGCGATACTTTTCATGCAATGAAAGTTTAGGCTTTTTTAAAGCCATTCACGACGAGGCGCGCCACGGATTCAAACTTCTCATCGACATGCCTGATTTAGGTCGTCTTCATACGATAATTGAGAACATAAAGCAGGTACTAGATCTTCACGCTGACCCGCTTTTAATTGAACAAAGCCTATTGCAGTCTGGGTTACCGCCGAGCAAGTTAACGCCTGGGCTACGCCTTCCCAGTGCATGGAGCGTATTTGAAAGCGGCTGCCGGGCTATTGTAGGCCAGCAAGTTAGTGTAAAAGCGGCTATTGGCCAGGTGACTTTACTGGTACATCAGCTGGGCGAAACGGTCTCTGATGCGCTCCCGTCAAACGGTCTTGAATCTATAACGAGTGAACGCTACAGCTTTCCCTCGCCTGAAAGTGTGGCCGAAAACAGTCTTGAATTCTTACGTATGCCACAGGCGAGAAAAGAGGCCGTACGTCACTTTGCTCGTTTATTCATAAACGGTAACATGCCAAGCCATGAAGACATACTCGCCATTAAAGGCGTGGGGCCGTGGACGCTCGACTATTTAAAAATGCGCGGGGAGAGAAACCCTGATATTTACCTTGGCGGTGATTTAATCGTTCGTAAAATGGCTCAGCAGTACCCTATAGCGCCCGAAAAAGCGGCACCTTGGCGCAGCTATTTAACCCTTCAATTGTGGCATTTAAGCAATCAGTAAAGAGAGTCGTAAGTATGAAATATACAGATTTCGTGAACAGCATACAGGGGCTTGTTAAAGTTGAAGCCACTGATGAAGGCATAACGGCTATCGAGTTCGTGAGTGCCGCTGAATCAGGTAATACGGCCAACGCGAAGCAGGGTGGCATAGGCAGAAAAACTGCAGCGCAAGAAAGCGCGCTAAGCAACGACCTTCATTCGCAAAAAAACGCCATCACCGAAGCAGCGTGCAGTCAGTTACAAGCATACTTTGACGGTACGTTACGCGAGTTTGACCTACCGCTTTGCCCTAAAGGTACGGCGTTTCAGAATCAGGTGTGGGATGCCTTGCAGCACGTTAAATACGGCGAAACCGCTAGCTATTTAGATATCGCAAAAGCCATTGGCAACCCAAAAGCTGTCCGCGCCGTGGGTATGGCAAATGGTCGTAACCCTATTGCTATTGTTGTGCCTTGCCATCGTATAATCGGAAGTAATAAAACCCTAACGGGCTATGCAGGTGGTTTACCGCGTAAGCAGTATTTACTTAATTTAGAAGGAGCCCAAGGGGTGCTGGGGCTATAAAAGAATGGGTGATAAGAAAATGGTGATAAAAGAATGGCAATAAGAGACATTATCTCGCTGCTGGTGTTAGCCGGTATCTGGGGCGGTTCATTTATTTTCATGCGTGTTGCCGCACCAGAATTTGGCATTTATGTATTAGTAGCCATTCGTACCGTGCTTGCTACAGCGGTATTGCTACCATTGCTGTTAATACGAGGGTCGGTAAAAGACATAAAGCGCCACTGGTTGGCTATTGCGCTGGTGGGCATGGCTAACACGGCGGTGCCTTTCGTCCTATTTAATTACAGCAGCCTGCATTTAGAGGCAGGCGTTAATGCCATTTTAAATGCCACGGCTCCCATGTTTGGCGCCATTGTCGCTTGGCTGTGGTTAGGTGACAAACTAACAAAGTCAGCAGTAGCGGGGCTTTTTGTAGGCTTTGTAGGCGTGACCGTTATTAGTCAGCAAAAGCTCGGCGAGGGCGATATTAGTTTTCTTCCTATTTTGACTGCATTATTGGCCACCACTGGCTACGGCATAGCGGCGTGTATGATGAAGAAATGGTTGCAGGGGGTTAAACCTCTGGTTGTCGCTACAGGTAGTCAGGCTATGGCCAGCGTGATGCTAGCACCCTTCGCGCTTGCGACCTTGCCAGAAACAATGCCAAGCGTGAATGCATGGGTAAATGCGGTAGCGCTGGCTGTCGGTGGCACGGGCATAGCGTATATCTTGTATTTCAAACTCATAGCTGACATCGGCCCAGCCAAAGCCATAACTGTAGCTTACCTAGTACCACTATTTGGCATTATTTGGGGTGTACTGTTCTTGCAAGAGCACTTATCAATTCAAACCATTGTGGGTGGTTTAATGATTTTATTCGGTGTGGCGTTAACCACAGGCGTTCTCAAAAGAAAACGCCTTAAGGTTAAACCTGCTTAGATTGAATCAAACCTGGGCTAGTCTATTAGCTGCATTCTTACTAAGTTGCTGCCGTCGCGCTTGGCTTGATAAAGCGCGTCTTCCGCGTGCGCGGTTACTTCGTGCATAGCGCGCGGTGACGCGGTGTAAGATATACCAATAGACGCTGTAATAAGCAGTTCTGGTAACTCTTGTAGCGGCGGCAAGGTAGCGATGCCGTGACGAAGATTTTGTGCCATATCAAAAGCCACATGCGGGCCGGTATGCGGCAATAGAATAATGAATTCTGCACTGCTCCAGCGTCCCAATACATCCTGCTCGCGCAAGTGCTCAGCCAAGTAGGCCACAACTTTATCTAATAAGTCGTCGCCTGCGTTTCTGCCGTGAGCGTCGACAATGTCAGAAAACTCATCAATGCTAATCAGCATTACGCTTAGTGACTTATGTTCAGCCAGCAACGTTTTGTAGATAAGCTGTAAATTCTCTTTTTCTGGAAGACGGTTAGTATGGCGAACAACCAGATCTGGCTGCATGTCTTTTCTGAAGTAATACAACAGATTGTAGATAAGCAAAAACAGCGAGAATACAACAACCAGTAGTGTTACAACGCTGAATATAAATGCTTGTGAAATTTCAGCCTGACGTTCTTCAAGTGGACTGAGTAAAAACACCGTCCAACCAAATTGATTAAGTTTTACTTCGGCAATAAGGTAATCATTCTGGTCGATAGTCACTAACTTATTGTTGAGTGCCTGCTCGTTCTGGATAGTAAGGGGAAGGCTGGCATACCAAGGCAATTCTGACAAATTGGTAAAATCAGAGTAAGACGCAATAAGATTAGGATCAGAAGACAGCATAATGTCACCCTCACCATCTACAAACAAAAAGTCGTAGCCGTACTCTTGCTTATAGGTATCGAAGACCCCGATAAAACTGCGCAGACTCTTTCCAACACCAAAGAAGCCCAAGAAGCGGCCATTTTCATCGTGGATCTTTATATCAATATAGAAATGGGTGTCTTCCCATTTACCGATATCTGCCACGGCATCGGTAGGGTAGTCCTTGTACTTGAAATACCAGCTTACTTCCCCTTCAATCAGGTTAATTATGCTGCCATCAGAATTATATTGTTTTCTGTCTGCCTCGCTGGCAATAAAGAAAGACAACCCAAACTCGTTTTCAAGACGATCCAATGTTTTGAAAACAGCCTCTTGGTCAATCGTTTCTCCATCCATCAAGTCTACTAACTCGGTGGAATGCCCCAAAGCTTCTGAAATATGGAGTGGTTTTAAAAGTTGCTCCACAATAAGTGAGATTGCGGGCGAAAGTGACTGTTGTTGCGCGCGACTCTGCTCGGCAACAATCTTGGAAATACTAAAATGTACCAGTGTAACGATAGCGATAACCACTACCGCGAATAACACTAAAATGCTTCTATGCAGTGTTCTAAATGTGTTCACAGACTGCGCATGCTCCCTTGCCTGACTGAACTTTACCTATAATGGTAAGTATACCTGTTGCAATATTGAACTACTAGGTGACTATCATTAACTTTAGACTAAATAACAATGAAGGAAAACACCTAGTTTTCGCACTCTGCAAATAGCTTTTTATCACGAATGAACCGCTGACATATGCTATTCCCTTGGTTACACTATGCTCCGATTTTCATTCTCTTTGCGAAATAAAGGAATTATATGGCTTTCTCAGTGGTTGTTTTAGCGGCGGGTAAAGGTACTCGTATGAAATCGTCGTTACCTAAGGTGTTACACAAAGTAGGTGGTGTGCCTATGGTGCAGCGAATTATCAACACAGTAAAATCACTGGGTGCTGACAATATTCATTTGGTCTACGGTCATGGCGGCGACCAACTAAAGGCAACGGTTGTTGAAGACAATCTAAACTGGTGCTTACAGGCAGAACAGTTAGGTACAGGCCACGCTGTTCAGCAAGCGGCACCTCATATTAAAGACAATGAAGACGTGCTTGTTCTGGTTGGCGACGCGCCACTTATTCGCGAAGAGACACTAAGTGCGTTAAAAGCTGTGAAGGAAAGCTGTGATTTAGCACTGCTCACTGTAAATCTAGACGACCCCACAGGCATGGGCCGTATTATTCGTGAGAATGACAACATTACCGCGATAGTGGAGCACAAAGACGCCACTGATGCCCAGCGTGAAATTAAAGAAATTAACACCGGTATGATGATGATGTCTGGCGTTGATCTTAAGCGCTGGTTGGGCGAGTTAAGCAATGATAACGCGCAAGGTGAGTATTACCTTACCGACGTTATTGCCATGGCAGCGACCGAAGGCAAGCGAATTCAGTCAGCACAGCCACAGTCTGCGGTAGAAGTGGAAGGCGTTAATAATCGTTTGCAGTTAGCTAACCTGGAGCGCGCGCTTCAGCGTCGCCAAGCCGAGGAGCTAATGACCAATGGCGTGACCTTACTGGATCCTGCTCGTTTTGACTTACGCGGCCAGCTTGAAACCGGTAACGACGTAATTATCGACGTTAACGTTATTGTTGAAGGTAAGGTGACACTTGGTAGCAACGTCAACATTGGTGCAAACTGTATTCTGCGCAACTGTACTATTGCCGATAACGCTGTAATTGAAGCTAATTCTATTGTTGAAGAAGCCAGTGTAGGTGAAGCCTGTACGGTCGGGCCTTTCGCTCGACTACGCCCTGGTGCAGTAATGCAGAAAAATGCCAAAGTGGGTAACTTCGTGGAAATGAAGAAGGCTATTTTAGGCGAGGGCGCCAAAGCGAATCACTTAACCTACCTAGGCGATGCAGAAGTGGGTGCCAAAGCGAACATTGGCGCAGGCACTATTACCTGTAACTACGACGGTGTGAACAAGTCCAAAACCGTCATCGGCGAAAATGCCTTTATCGGCTCAAACTCGTCGCTTGTCGCGCCTGTAAACATTGGCAAAGGGGCTACTGTAGGTGCTGGTTCCGTGATCACGTCAACCGTAGACGAAGACGCGCTAGCCGTTGCCCGCGGTAAGCAGCGCAATATTCCAAATTGGCCGCGCCCGACCAAAAAATAAAGACGTACCCTTATTAAAGCTCGCTAACGGGTTACATGATGAGATAGGGCTGGCAAACACAAATAGTGATTAGCTAGCCCAGTTTCTTCTTCAGTCCCATCAAACTATCACCCAGTCAGAAAGATGACAAAATCAGAGGGCTTAAATTAACGTCTACTGTGTCGCTGTAAACACAACTCATTCAGCTATCTGTCTTCTAAATAATGAACTATCTATGGTTTCCCCTATCTATCATTACTGATAGTGTGTGTTTACTTACCTCTTAATTCTCGTTACACAAGGATATGCGATGATATCTACACTTCTGGTTGGCTTTGGATTTTCCGCCACAACCTTTCATTTGCCATTTCTAAATTATCTACCGCAGTTCTCTGTCGATGTGGTTATCTCTTCAAAACCTGATGTGGTTAACGCAGTTTTACCCCATGCTGAAGTGTATGGCTCGTTGGAAGAAGCGCTTAAAATTCACGATGTAGATTTGGTGGTTATTACAACCCCAAATCACCTTCATGGGCCACAGGCGAAACTGGCATTAGAGCACAGCTGTCACGTATTGGTAGAAAAGCCATTTACATTAGATAGTGAAGAAGCAGAAGCTTTAGTAGAGCTTGCACATTCTCAAAATAAACAGCTTTGTGTTTATCACAACAGACGTTTTGATGGCGATTTTCTTACGATTAAGCAGCTAATTAACGATGAAAAACTTGGCGACATTAAACGTTTGGAAAGCCGCTTCGATCGATTTCGCCCAGTACCACGAGACAGGTGGCGTGAAAATGCAGGGCCAGGAAGCGGTATCTTCTGGGATTTAGGTCCCCACTTAATCGACCAAGCGCTACAGCTTTTCGGCGAGCCGGAAGAAGTGTCGGCAAACATACAGGCCTTGCGTGAAAATGGACAGTCAGATGACACGTTCGATGTAACACTTCACTATGTTGATAAAGTTGTAAAGCTAGGTAGTTCAGCTTTTCAGGCCAGCGCGACATTGCGCTACGACTTGCAAGGCACAAAAGGCAGCTTTCGAAAGTTCTATCTAGATCCGCAAGAAGATCAATTACGTGCAGAGCTATCCTTTGATGATGAACACTGGGCTATTACAAAAGACAACGAGCATGGCGTGCTAGCTGTGGTCAATGAAAGCGGCCAGCTAGTTGAAGAGACGGTGACAACATTGAAGGGTGAATATCTCACGTTTTTCAATCGCCTTGCTCACGCTATTGAAGACGGTAAATTCTCGCCGGCTGACGCGAGTACGGTCGTACCTGTTATCAAAGTCATTGAGCTAGCCATAAAAGCGAGTGCTCAAAAGAAATCGCTGGCGTTTAATTAAACAATTACCTTGATCGTCGTTTCAATTTAACTTACGATGCTTTCACTTTAAAACTAATAACTTTCGTTTTGAAAGTTATGGTTGAATGTTGAAGGTGTGTTTGCGGACTGTTTTGCAGACTTTTCATGGCTTGTTCTCAATTGGAACAACGCGTACAGGAAGGTTTAGCGAGAGGGCGGCAAGAGCATGAGGTTAAATTGAAAAGTAGTAAATCAGTTGAACAGCGCCGCCAGCAGATAGTGGCGTGGGTGAAAGAGCATGGTCAATCACAAGTTGAAGATTTGGCCGTGCGTTTTGCTACGTCTGAAGTCACCATTAGAAAAGATCTCGCGGCCCTTTCGCAGCAAGGTTTACTGATTCGACAGTTTGGTGGCGCAGTGCCTGTACCATCATCTACCAACTCAAATGCTGGGCCATCTCAGTTTATTACCAGTGACCCTTTCGCGAATTCAACTACTAGCCCAGCAATTAACGCTATAGGCCAACTTGCCGCGAGCTTGGTCAAACCGGGCAATAAGCTCGTTATAGACTGCGGGTCTACCACCGCATCCATCTTACCCCATTTATCACATGCCGATGATTTAGTGGTAATGACCAACACATTATCAACCGCCAATTACCTTACCCAAAGTGAAAAAGAGCCGACGGTGTTAATGGTAGGGGGCACATGGGATGCCCAATCTCAGTCGTTTCAAGGCGCTATGGCTGAACAGTTGGTTAGTGCCTATAGTTTTGACATTGCGTTTATTGGTGCCGCGGGCATAGATGTCAACAGAGGCACCACCACCTTTAACGAGCTTATTGGTGTAACCCGCGCCATGGCTGTGGCGGCTAGTAAGGTGGTTATAGTAGCCAGCTCAAAGAAATTAACGCATAAAATGCCTAACCTAGAGCTAAGCTGGAAAAACATTTCTGTTTTGATCACTGATGAAGGCATTTGTGAACAAGACAAACTTAATATTGAAAATCAGGGCGTGACAGTACTTATTGCAGCGCCGAGTGGAGAATAATTATGTGTGGAATAGTTGGCGCTGTAGCTGAGCGTAACGTGGTTGAAATCCTATTAGAAGGTTTAAAAAGACTGGAGTATCGCGGCTATGATTCAGCTGGCGTAGCGCTATTGCAAGGCGACGGCACGCTTACGCGTATTCGCCGTACAGGCAAAGTACAAGAGCTTGCTGATGCGGTGGCAGAAGGTGAAGCTTTGGGTACAACTGGAATTGCTCATACCCGTTGGGCAACGCACGGTGGTGTGACTGAAGCGAATGCGCACCCACACTTTTCAACTGAACGTGTAGCTGTTGTTCACAATGGTATTATTGAAAACTACGTTAACTTAAAAGCACAGTTAAAAGAGCAGGGCTATACCTTTACCAGCGACACCGACACAGAAACTATTGCTCACACCGTACACGAAGAGCTTAAGTCAGGTAAGACTTTACTAGACGCTGTGCAAAGTGCCGTTAAAACCTTCCACGGTGCGTATGGCACCGTCATCATGGATAAAGAAGATCCTAGTCGCGTAGTGGTTGCACGTTCGGGCAGCCCGCTTGTAATTGGTTTAGGCCTTGGCGAGAACTTCATTGCGTCAGATCAAATGGCATTATTGCCAGTGACACGCCGCTTTATCTTTTTAGAAGAAGGCGATGTGGCAGAGATTACTCGTCGCGATGTTAAAATCTTCGATAAAGACGGCAATGCCGTTGAACGCGAAGTGATTGAGTCGAATATCGAGCACGACGCGGGTGACAAAGCGGGTTACCGCCACTACATGCTTAAGGAAATTCACGAGCAGCCAACCGTTGTGCGTAATGCGCTTAAAGATCGTATTGACGAAAACGGACTTACTGCTGATGTATTTGGTCAAGGTGCTGACGAGATATTCAAAAAAGTACAGCACGTACAAATTATTGCCTGTGGTACCAGCTACCATGCGGGTATGACGGCGCGCTATTGGCTAGAACAATATGCAAATGTGTCGTGCAACGTAGAAATTGCATCAGAATTCCGTTACCGCAAGTCAGTCGTGCACCCAAACAGCCTGCTTATTACCATCTCTCAATCAGGTGAGACAGCCGATACGTTAGCTGCCCTTCGCTTAGCAAAAGAGCTGGGCTATATGTCTAGTTTGACTATCTGTAACGTTCAGGGTTCGTCATTAGTACGCGAGTCAGACCTTGCATTTATGACCCGCGCTGGCGCGGAAATTGGCGTTGCGTCTACCAAAGCTTTCACTACTCAGCTCACTGCGTTCTTAATGCTTACCCTAGCGCTGGGCAAAGAAAACGGCATGACAGACGCTGACAGCAAAGCTATTGTCTCTGCGCTTCATAGTCTACCTGCAAAGCTTGAAGAGACCTTAGCGATAACTGGTGGCATTGAAGATTTAGCTGAAGAATTTGCAGATAAGAACCACAGCTTGTTCCTAGGTCGTGGCGATCAATACCCTATTGCCATGGAAGGAGCGCTTAAGCTTAAAGAGATTTCTTATATTCATGCGGAAGCGTATGCGTCTGGTGAATTGAAACACGGCCCACTTGCGCTTATTGATGACGAAATGCCCGTTATTGTGGTTGCACCGAACAACGAACTCCTCGAGAAGCTAAAGTCGAACGTTGAAGAAGTACGTGCCCGTGGCGGCATCATGTATGTATTTGCGGATAAAGATGCGGCGTTTGAAGGTGATGAAACCATGCGCGTTATCAACGTACCGCACTGCGACGAACCAATCGCACCTATCATTTATACCTTGCCACTACAGCTTTTGAGCTACTACGTAGCGCTAATTAAGGGCACCGACGTTGACCAGCCGCGTAACTTGGCGAAGTCGGTTACGGTGGAATAAAGCACACTGCTGAAGCACTTATTCGTGCTCACAAACAATGCCTGCGGCTGACAAAAGCGCAGGCTTTTTTGTTTTCAATAGGCGATTATTGGCTGCTAATTAAGTGGCTTTCCTGCAAGCCCATGACTCACTATTATTTCACTTCTCTTTCCACCACTCTCACTTTATCGATAAACCTTCTCCATCCGTCTTACTTTGTCAGGTAAGGCAGTTGTAAAACGAGGAGTAAGGTCATACCTATAAGTCATACCAAGTTTCAACATTGCGAGGCAACATGGCTATCCCATACTCACTGCTAGATTTAGCGCCAATATCTGAAGGGTTTGGCGTAAAAGACGCGTTAAACAATTCAAAGTTAATGGCTGTGGAAGCTGAGCGCTGTGGCTATGAACGTGTGTGGTTAGCCGAGCATCACGGCATGCATGGTGTTGCCAGTTCTGCCACCTCAGTAGTGTTAACGCACATTGCTAACGCCACCGCTACCATTAAAGTTGGTGCGGGCGGTATTATGCTGCCTAACCATGCACCTTTGGTCATTGCTGAACAGTTTGGCACCTTGGCTGAATTATTTCCCAATCGCATAGAGCTTGGACTTGGCCGTGCCCCAGGCACTGATATGGCAACCGCACGCGCGCTTCGTCGCAATTTACAAAGCGATGTAGACAGTTACCCAGAAGATATTCAGGAACTTCAGCACTACTTGGGTACACCGCAAGACGGGCAGCCGATTGTTGCAGTTCCAGGGGCGAATACCCACGTGCCCTTGTGGTTGCTTGGCTCTAGCTTATACAGTGCCCAAGTGGCGGCAAAGATGGGGCTGCCATATTCGTTCGCCTCGCATTTTGCGCCCGATGCGCTATTCGATGCGCTTCATGTGTACCGCAATATGTTCAAACCGTCGCCTCAGTTATCAGCGCCAAAAGCGATGGCTGGTGTAATGGTGGTGATTGCTGAAACCGATGAAGAGGCTGAACTCCTATTCACGTCAGTGAAGCAGCAATTTATGAACATGCGACGCGGTCTTAATAGACCTTTCGCTAAGCCTATGCCTAACTTTGAAGAATATTGTACGGCGACTGACGAAGCAATGTTATCGAATGTATTGAGGTATGCGTTGGTAGGGTCGAAAGAAACGGTGCAAAACAAGCTAGCTCAGTTTGTTGAAGCGACGGGGGTTGATGAAATTATCGTGTCGATGCCGATTTACGATATAGAAGCGCGCTTGTTTAGCGTTAACGCATTTGCGGAAATCGCATCTTAGTTTTTAGACAGCTATTCCCAGTATTGAATATTTGGTTATAACTTCCACTATGAATGACCTTCGAATAACTTTATGATACGTTTATATGTGCGTATTTTCAGTTAGTTGTGTTAGGTTCACAGTCATGACAAAGGTCTGGTTTTCCCTTCTTTTAGCTTTATCTTCTTTGATGTGGGGCACTAGTGCTGCTTTTGCGAAAGAAACCTTGGACCTAATTGTTCTTGAAACACTGCCTGTTCCAATTGTCGCTGATTCGCGGGCCGAGTTCGAAAAGGAACTTGCGCGGATTATGCCCGATCACGAGATTAACGTAACATCGTATAACGCCGAAGGCTCTGAAGTTCGTGCTAAGGAGATACTTACCGAGCTTGCACAAAACCCAGCGCCTGACCTTATTGTATCGGTGGCGACCCTTGCCACCAGAGCGCTGAATACGTCTGAAGCGTTTGTTGATGTACCTAAGCTGTTTATGGCGGTCTCAGCACCGGTTGAAGAAGGAATAGTTTCTGCTATTGGTGCGGTTAGTGAACGCAACATGACGGGCGAGTCACACGTGCTAGACGCAAAGGTAAAGCTAGATATGTTAGAGGGCGTGCTCAGAGCGTCTAAGCCCTCATCGCTTTTTACCATCGGTCTAGTCCATTCTACATACCCATCGTCAAGTAACTTGGTTAATCAACTTCTGGCACTGAATGGTGACTACGAGAATATCAACCTCGTCGCTGTCAGTACGCCCTATTTAGAAGGCGATGATGGACTGGTTGAAATGACTGACAGCATCATCAACAGTTTGCAGCAAAAAACAAACGAGCTGGATGGTTACTGGCTTTCATCTGGGCCGCTCGCGGAATCGAATGGCTTAGTAACAAAGGTAAAAAAAGCTACGGGACTGCTTCCTTTATTCGCAGAAAGCATTTCCTCTGTGAAAGAAGGTGCGCTTCTTGGCGTTGTGTCTGAGCCTGCAAGTATCGGAAAATCAGCAGCACGGAAGGCAAAACTCATTCTTGAGAAAAAATCGGCGAGGGACATTCCCGTTGATAAAATGGATACGTACACTGTAGCGGTAAATGTGTCTACAGCAATCAAACTGCAGTTGCCCATTCCTTCAAATTACTTGAAGCTGTCGAAAAAACATGTGTATCAATGAGGCCTAATTAGAAGTAAGTATGCGGATTAAATCGAAACTGCTGGTTATCTACATTCCAATTTTATTAATTGGTATGGCACTTACTGGGTATTGGGCTTATTTGACGGCGTACGATTCAGTACGCGAAAGAGAATATCAGCTCCTCACTCAGACGCTTACATTAAACGTTTTAGAGATCATTGACGAAAGACGTGAACTGCTTATTGAGTCGGGCCTAGAGAATGTGCCTGTGTTTCGCGAGGCCTATCAAAAGGAAGTGTTTGAAGAGCTAAAGTCGTTGCAGCAAGCCACCGACCGCCACTTTGCGATCAGTGACAAGAGTGCCGATACTGTGGTGTTTAGTACGATGGAGCACACTGTGGTTCCTAATGTCGAAGATGCGACAATCGCAACCATTGCCAGTCGTAAGGTCGCCTTTGGTGAGTCGAATATTAACGATGCTGACGTGTTATTTGCGTGTGCGGAATTTGCGCCATGGAATTGGAAAGTTACCGTATTACAGCCTGCTGACGCACTGCAATCTTTCCTATCTACTATTGCGTGGCTAACGTCATTAGTGACGCTATTTGCTGTCGTTATTGTCAGTTTGCTTATGGGAAGAGTCACACAGGTGTTTGTTGTTTCTCCTATCGAAAAAATAAAATCAGCAGCAAGTCGCATTGCGGTTGACCATAAGAAGGTCAGTATAGACTTACAGCAAAACGACGAGTTAGGTAGTTTAGCGCGAGACGTTGAGGCAATGTCTGGTGAAATAGAGCAATACGTTGCTCAAGCTCAGCAAGCAAACCGCGCAAAAACGGATTTTCTTGCAGTAATGAGTCATGAAATTCGCACCCCACTGAACGGTATTCAGGGATTAGCAACGCTACTTCTTGATACGCAACTGTCGGATAAACAGCATCAGTATGCCAGCGATTTGAAATCATCGGCGTCTATTCTAGCGACCGTTATCAACGATGTTCTGGATCTCTCAAAAATTGAATCAGGTATGTCAGAAGTTGACGTTACAGAGTTCGATCTTGACGCAATGCTGAATGACCTTATTACGCTACTGGGTACCAATGCTAGCGCCAATAGTACGCGTTTGGTTTACAAAAGTAAGAACATGCAATCGGTGGCAGTAACCAGTGATATTACGAAGTTACGCCAGATAATCATTAACTTGGTGAGTAACGCAATTAAGTTTACTCATAAGGGCACGGTGACTATTTCCGCCAAACTCAAACAGCCTTCACAGGATACCGTGAGCGAGAACCATTTGGTAATTGCGGTTAAAGATACCGGTATTGGTATTGAGCCAGACAGACTCGAGCATATTTTTGATAAGTTTACGCAGTCCGATTCATCAATTACGCGTAAATACGGTGGCACTGGGCTAGGTCTTGCTATTGCAAAGCAGCTTGCACAAATATTAGGTGGTGATATTAAGGTGGTGAGCAAAGTCGGTGAAGGTTCATGTTTCACCGTTACCGCCAAGGTGCAGAGTCGTCGCGTGGTGGAGTCGTCGGCCGATTCGGGTTCCGTGCGACAAGCAGAGCGCGCTAGCTTACCAGAAGGTATTAAAGTTCTGTTGGCTGAAGATAATGCCATTAATGCTGTGGTAGCACAGGCACTCTTAGAACAGCTGAAATGTGATGTTGAGCACGTTGATAATGGACTGAAAGCCGCTGCACGAGTAGAAGAGGGCGGTATTGATGTTGTTTTCATGGATGTGCACATGCCAGTGATGGACGGCATTGAAGCGACAAAACGCATTCGAAAGCTTGATGGAGAGCTTAGCAAAACCCCAGTTATAGGACTTACCGCCGAAGCATTCAAAGAGCGGCACGTGTCATTTAAAGAAGCAGGGATGGACGACATCGTTACCAAACCTGTCACCGTTGAGGCACTGCAAGAAAGTTTGTCAAAACTGGCGCTTAATCAGGAAGTCACTGATAATAGTTAAAGTGATGCAGCCTCAGTAATTTGAAGTTGTAAGAGCCCGTGGGTGATTTCACCATGGGCTAATATATAAATGCTTTAACAGTAACTTATTGCTTAAGGTGGCGTGTGCAAATCAATAAACCCCGCGAGCTACTTCGGCTGAGAATTGCGCTGATCATTGGTGCTGTACTTGTGCTTGCCTTTATGGCTGCTGACTTGATGCTACTACCAAGCAGCATGTACGAGCTGTACATATTCGATCGCTTACTTCTTCAATTCCCTATTATACTCGTCGTTGTTGTACTCTCCTTCTGGCGCAGGTTCATTCAGCATCGAGCCTACATTTTCGCAGGGTTACTTATTGCGCTTTCTTACAGCAACTACTGGTTAATATGGGTTTGCTGGGAAGAGCACAGCTTCATTTTCCCCTACGAGGGCACAATTTTATATGCTTTCTTCTGTGTGTTTGCGCTGGGTATTGCCTTTAAATTAGCGCTAGCAGCCAACGTCATCAACATTCTGGGTTTTTTGGGGTTAATGTGGGTTGCGCCGGTTTATGGTGACAGAGTTCCAATTTCAATGGCATTTGTATCTGGGTCTTTGTTTATTTGTGTCTATGCCCGTTATCGGTTAGATCGCAGCGTACGCATGTTAAAAGAAACCAATGACAGGCTACTTAAACTTAGCAAATTTGACCCCTTATCTGATTTATTGAATCGGCGTGCGTTACGAGAGCAGAGTGAAAAACTGTTGGCGTTGAGTAAGCGTCATAAAGTGTCGATGGCTGTGATGATGCTCGACTTAGATGATTTTAAAAAATATAACGACTGTTTTGGTCATCAGCAGGGTGATGAAGCCATAAAAATACAAGCCCGCATTATGAAGCAGGTCTTTAAGCGAGAGACAGACATATTAGGTCGGTACGGTGGCGAAGAGTTTATTGTTGTATTGAGCGACATTCAGAAAGAACAAGTTGAGAAGCACTGTGATGCACTCTTGAATAAGTGGACAGAAGTCGCATTAGAACATGCTCAAGATGCAAAGCATCCTTTAATGAGTTGTTCCATTGGTGTGGTGTTTGCCAAGTCGGCCGAGAACATGTCAATCGATTGCCTTATTGACGAAGCAGATAAAGCACTTTACGAAGCAAAAGAAAAAGGCAAAGCCCAGTTTGTATTAAATCAGGCGCAGTGCTTAGCCTAACACTGCGCTTTTTTTTCACGATTGGCTTACAGCTTCACAATCATCTTGCCGGTGTTCTTGCCTTCAAATAACATATTTAGGCCTTTCTCGGCGTTCTCTAAGCCTTCCACAGTGTGTGCACGGTACTTGATTTTACCTTGTTGAACATAAGGCGAAAGCTTTTGCAGTAGTTGTGGGATTTCACCCCAGTGATCAGGCATAGCAAAACCGCGAATGTTAATTCGCTTTTTAATCAGCGGGATCCAGTTCGGGCCCGGTGACGGCTTTTCAGACTGGTAATCGGCAATCATTCCACATACCACAATTCGGCCATGGGCATTCATTCTGTTAAAAATGTGCTGCTGAATAGGACCGCCCGTATTTTCAAAGAAGACGTCTATTTTATTTGGTGTTAGTTCGGCTAACTTTTCTTCTAAATTGTCGGTTTTGTAGTTTATAGCGCCATCAAACCCAAGCTCGTTAACAATCCAATCGGCTTTGTCTTCGCTTCCTACTACGCCAATTACACGCAGCCCGTCTGCTTTAGCAAGCTGACCTACAATTGAGCCTACAGAACCTGCTGCACCCGTAACAATAAGTGTCTCACCTTCTTTGGGCTGGCCAAAATTATATAAACCTGTTGTGGCCGTTAGGCCTGGTAGTGCAAAAACACAAAGGGCCATTTCCTCAGTAATGCCAGGCTGAAGTTTGTTAAAACCAGAACCGTCACTGAGCACATATTCACTCCAGCCAGTCATTCCCATAACTTTGTCGCCTACCGAAAAATTAGGGTTGTTAGACTCAACCACTTCGCCCACACCGCTTGAGCGCATTACATCGCCAAGCTCCACAGGTGGAATATAACTCTCTCTGTCTTCACTCATCCAACCTAACATCGCAGGGTCTAAAGACATGTGAGTTTGCTTTATCAAAATTTGACCGTCTTTAGGCGTGGGAATTTCGAGCTCTTTGCTTTCAAATAAATGTGGCCCAATTTTTCTGTCATGGGGGCGATTAACGAGTGTAATTGCTTTGTATGTTGACATGGTGTCCTCCTGTTACAAGCACAAATGGTCGACGTCTTATCGAATGTAAAAGCGCATCGCTAAACACGGTTACATCTGCGCTGTTTAAAATAGGGTGGGGGTTATAGACATAAACACAACCTATAACACAGCTTGTTTATAAATTTGAGTGAAACCTTTTTGCATTTCCAATAGGTGTTAGTGATAGTTAATTAAAATGGCGTTAACAAGATTGAGATCTTTTGTTAACGTCGTTTTATCAAAGTTGTTTATAAATGCGTCGAAGTTGTAGCTATAATTGTAAAAAATGCGATAAAAGTGCGTAAATGGCGTTTACTTGCATTGAACAAAAGTACTCAGATCCGTAGAATGCCCGATGCAATTTTCCCCTTTTACAATGAGTATCTTATGAAGCAACAGTTTTCTTTACGTGCCTCAGTTTGCTTAGCGCTTGCTACCTTAGCCTCTTCTTCTGCGCTGGCAGCTGGTTTCCAAGTTAATGAACACAGTGCAAACGGTCTAGGCCGTGCCATGGCTGGTCAAGCGGCTAAGCCAGAGAATGCCTCCATTTTAGCAACTAACCCTGCAGCGATTGGTGTATTTAAAGAAGCTGAGTTCAGTGCATCAGTAAGCTTTATCGATCCGAACGTAGATATCGATGGTGATGTTAGCTATGCGTTAGGCGAAGCCCCAGTTGGCCAACCTATGCCAGCAGCAGAAGACAACATTGCAGATACTGCTTTTGTTCCAGGATTCTTTTATGTAAGCCCAATTAATGAAAAGCTATCTGCTGGTGTAGGTGTATTCACAACCTACGGTCTTCGTTCAGATTACTCTGATGATTTTGGTGCGCTGCATTTTGCTGACACAGCTGAAGTAAAAACGGTAACCCTAAACCCTGCTGTATCTTATAAAGTGAATAAGCAGCTTATGGTAGGTTTTGGTTTAAACATCACTTACGCTGAAGCTGAAATTGGTTCTGGCGTATCAAACACGCTAGCGGGCACTGTTGCAGGCCTAGCGCCAACAGCAGAAGCGTTAGGTATTACATTACCTACGCTTACTCCTGGCAATTCACTGTTTAGCATGGAAGGTGACGATTGGGGCTATGGTTGGAACGCCGGTATTTTCTGGCAACCAACGGATATGACTAATGTTGCGCTTTCATACCGTGCAGAAACGAAACTAGAACTAGAAGGCGCGGTATCTTCAGAGACGCCAGTGTTTCCTATCAACTTAAACCAGCCTGGTAGTCTAGATTTGAACCTTGCTGCGATTACAGAGCTAGCGATTGATCAAAAAATTGACAATCAGTGGTCTGTACAAGCAAGTGTTACTTTCACTGACTGGAGTACGTTTGAGAAGCTTGAAGCTAACCTAGAAGACGGCATCGATTTCCTAATTAAAGAAGAGAATTTCGACGACTCATGGCGTGCAGCGCTTGGTGTAACTTACATCCTAAACGATGAAATTACCCTTCGTGCTGGCTATGCTTATGATGACGGTGTGGTATCGGTAGAAAACCGCTCACTAAGTATCCCAGATACTGACCGTCATTGGTTCTCTGGTGGTATGACTTACACGGTTAGCGAAGATACATCAATAGACGTGGCTTACGTATTCATAGATGGCCGTGAAGCGAATATCGACAAAGATAGAACGATTCTAAGCAATGTTCTTCCTGGTACTGACTTTACCACTAACTTCTCAGGCACACAGTCAGCTACTGCGCACATTCTAAGTGTTCAAATGAACACTCGCTTCTAATTTCAAAGAAGCCAAGTTAAATAAGAAAGGCAGCGTATTTACGCTGCCTTTTTGGTAATGACCTATGCACACTGGTATAACGTCGCATTTTTTATGTGCGATGGGGTTCTTGTGCGCTGTTTAACGACTAAATTTGCGCAAATAAATCTTGAAGACATGTAATTGCTGCGCCGATTTTTGCAGGCATTAGCTCCCTTTTCGGTGTAACCGCATAAACCGTATAATCTGGTAACTCCCAGTCAGTGAAGAGCTGCTTCATTTCACCAGACTTTAATAGATGTCTCACTTCTGGTTCGGGAAGAACCGCATAGCCAACACTATCTTGAGTAAGTTTAATCAATGTCTGCATTGAGTTGACATCAATGCGTTGTGTATCCAATTCATACTCGCCTTCGCTTTCGTGCTTCATGACGTATTCTTCAATATGTCTGTGAGCAATGTATGTATGCGCGTTAAGCGCTTCAGGCGAAGTCAGAGTTTCGTTTGCAAGTGGATGGTCTGCAGAGACACATAAAATGCGCTTCCAGGTCGCGAGTACCAAACTGCTGAAATTTGTATCTGAGACTGGGGCGAAGCAAAGAACAAGATCGGCACTGGAAGCGATAATGTCTTTAGGCTCGTCAGTTACGGTTAAAGAAATAGTTATTTTAGGAAATTCTTCACAAAGCTTTTTCAGTGGCTCGCTTAACAGTCCTCCGCCAAAACCCTCCGGCGCGATGATGTTTATTTTACCTGTGGGATCATCCTGCAGACTTTCAATTTTTTGCTGGGCAAGTTCTGCGTTTTGTAGCATTTGCTTACTGGTTTCGTAATAGATGCGCCCTGCTTCCGTTAGGCTCAAACTTCGGGTATTTCGGTTAAAAAGGCTAAGGCCGATATCGTGTTCTAGCTTTCTTAACTGCTGACTAATAGCAGAGACAGTCATGTGCAGCTCTCTCGCAGCTACACTCATGCTACCGCTATCTGTTACTGCAACAAAAACCTGAAGAGAGCGAAGTAATTTAGTATTCATGGCGCTTAGTTAATCCTTTTTATTGGCCGCAGTATTTTGACTGTTCATTTGTAGCAAATTAACGACGGAAATAGTCGAATTCTACCGTATTTTAACGTTGATGAACGCTTTTGAAGCAGGTCTTTACGCAATGCTTACATTGGAAAGTTATGCATTCTCTTCGCATTTTTAGCTAAAATTAATTTTGGAGCTCGCCTTGTTTTAAAGATGTTTTCTTTATGTTTTTAAATGGTAAATTATTGAAATTCAGCGTTTCTTTGCCCGATTAAAGTGCTAGTTTAACTATTCACTAACTATGCAGCTGAGAATCGCGAATGAAACAGTTTACTTTGATGATTATTGTTCTGCTCTCCACCTCGTGGATGGGCGGTTGTACTTCTACTAAAACGTCCGATGGCGCTTCATACGGGCCCGCCGCGTTCTCACAGCCTGCGTTTACTGCTGTTACCGTAGCCTACGCACCCGAAATGCAGGGTATCCTTAATCGTATTGAGCAAGATCCCAATGCATCCATTCACACAACCACAACCATCAAAGGCGTTACGTATCGCATAGGTACCTATCACGACGAGCCAATATTAATATTCGCTACTGGAATGAGCATTGCAAACGCTGCTATGACTATGCAGATGGCGTTGGATTACTTTCCGGTTAAGCAAGTGGTTTACATGGGGATTGCGGGAGCGGTTAACCCAAAATGGCAACCGGGTGACGTCATTGTTCCGGCGCGTTGGTACTACCATGATGAGAGTGTGTACACCAATGAAGATCCGAATGCTCCGGGGGAATACATACTGCCTGAATATTATGCAAAGTTCATTGAAGAGCAAGATGAACGCCGCGCTAAAGATCCTCACACACCAAAATATAAGCCCTTTCACTTCATTCATCCTGACGAAGTGCTTATTGTGAAAGAGGGGATGGATAAACCACAAGATACCGCCTATTTCAGCGCGACACCGCGTCTTTTAACTGCGGCGAAACAAGCTATGAGCACTATGCCAACGCAGCGCGTGCTTGGTGAGCGGGATGCCGAGCTCTTTGTAGGCGGAAATGGTATTACCGGGTCTGTCTTTATGGATAACCGCGAGTATCGAAAGTGGACAAGAGACGTGTTCAATGCCGAAGTAACTGAGATGGAGTCAGCCGCAATAGGTCAAGTATGTACCGTTAACGACGTTGACTGGATTATTGTTCGAGCTATTAGTGATTTGGCTGGCGGTCAAGAAGGCGTTAACGTAGAGAACAAGTACGACCAAGAAGTGTCGCGAATCGGCGCTAACGTTCTGTTTTCTGTATTAGATACACTCGCTGAGGACGAGTAGTCGATAGTATGGCAAACATTGAGGCAACGTTGCTTCTTTGCATATGAATGTTAGTTTCAAAACTAAGCCAATCGCGACACCCTAAAAATAAGTAGGCGGATAGAGAAGGTAAACATTACGCTCTATCCGCCTTTTTGGTGTGTCGCTGATGGGATCAATTGAACGCCAGCGAGCAAGCCGTTGTCGATACGTGGCTAACGAATGGTTCTGACCATATTTATGGTGTTAGTCGCAAGTTTTACTTCAACCAGAAAGACAATAAGCGCACTGATTAGAAACATCATAGCCAGTATGAATAGTACGATGACTGGTGTTTTTAAATCGACAACCCATAGAGACCCAGAAAACAGCGCCATAATGACGGTACACACCATCAGTCCAGCGGCGACACACAGCCCAATCGCCCAGTTAATCACTTTTACTCTGCGCCATAGCACCTTAATTTCTTTTTTTGAGCGATCGACAATATGCGGGTCTGATAGAGTATGAATCTGTCTTTCCGCCACCCTCACCCTGTCTGATATTCGGCCCAGCCGAGACGACATAACATTGAGGAAGCCCGCAATACCGGTAAGTAAAAATACGGGGGCAACAGCGAATTCGATAAGCTGTGAAAGACTAGGAATAAGTGTGTCCAATGGTTCCTCCAGCGAACAAAGTTTGGTGTTCTTACTTCAGGCAAAGAGTGATTAACCCATTGCTGCAATCTACTAACGTACTGCCAGTCTATATGCGTTAGATACACGTAAATTAGTATTAATGTATAAAACTAAGACTTGTGTTGTGACAGTAAAGTCTGCGAACTGCAAAGTCTACGCCAACGCTTAAATCAGAGATATGACGTAATGGTCAAAATGCCGCAACAGTTTAGCGAGTTTTAACCCATTCTTGCCTAAATTAACGATACACTAGCATCAGTTGCTAAAAAAACATTTTGTCATCATAAGGATAGATAATGCGCTTTGCCCCAAGCTTTCCTCTGTCGTTGCTAGCTGTGTCTCTGCTATCGCATGCAGCCATCGCTCAACAAACCAATGAAATAGAAAGAATTGAAACCACGTCTTCTCGTATACAGGGAAATATGAATGCTTCCGGTTATGCAGTGTCGTCTATTTCAGAAGAAACGCTTTCGCTGCTTTCATTTCAACATATCCAAGAGTCGCTGAATTACATTGGGGGGGCCGGCGTACAGCGGGGCAATGGGCAAGAGTATTTACCTGCCCTTCGTTCGCCAGTGTTAACCGGCGCTGGAGCGTGCGGCGGAATTTTAGCAGCAGAAGATGGTATTGCGTTGCGCGCAGCAGGTTTTTGCAATATTAACGAGCTGTTTGAAGCACACGGTGAAATTGCACAGCGTATTGACGTGATAAAAGGCCCTGCGTCAGCGCTTTATGGCTCTAATGCGATACATGGTGTGATTAATGTGATTACCCCTGACACAACCCAAGGCGACGGAGAGCTTAGCGTTGATTACGGGTCTTATGGGTTTCATCGCGTAAAGCTTAAAGAAGGGAAAGACTTTGGTCGCAGCGGCGTGGGTATTGCTGCCAGTGTTACCAGAGATACAGGATATCGAAATGAAGAGGGCGTTGACCAAGAGAAAGTCTCGCTTCGCCACAGGCTAGAGTGGGGCAGCACGGTTATCACGAGCGGCCTTACCTATACCCATCTGGACCAAGAAACTGCCGGCTACATCGAAGGGTTTGAAAGCTACAAAAATACACAAATAGCCAAAAGCAACCCAAACCCCGAAGCGTTTCGAAAAGCAGAAAGTTTTAGGCTATGGAGCAAGTTCGATACAAGCTTTAGCGGTGGTCATGCACTGTCGATTACACCTTACTTACGCAACCAGGACATGCGTTTTAGAATGCATTTTCTTCCAGGCAAACCCCTTGAAACGAATGCCCAAAAAGGCGTGGGTGTGCTTTCTCAGTTCCATTACGTCATTAATGACAGCCTAAGTGCAGATATAGGATTAGACGTAGAATACACAGAAGGTGAATTAACCCAGTCACAAGACAGCGCCACAGAAGGGTCAGCCTTTTTGGTTGAAACCATTCCTGCAGGTAAACACTATGATTATGATGTAGATGCCACGCTATTTGCGCCTTTCTTTACCTTTAATTGGCAAGCTGAGCGTTGGGCTATTTCTGTCGGCGGGCGCTTTGAGTCTATGCAATACGACTACACCAACAATATGAATGTTGGTCGTGTACGCGAAGATGGCACACAGTGCGGTTTTGGCGGCTGCAGATATTCCAGACCAGCAGACAGCGAAAATGATTTTGATAACTTTAGTCCGAAGCTTTCACTTCGTTATCAACTTAATCCTCAAACACAGTTATTTGGCGGCATCGCAAGAGGCTATCGCGCGCCTCAGGCAACAGAGCTGTATCGTTTGCAGCGTGCACAGACTGTTACTGATCTTGACTCGGTAACGGCCGATAATATCGAGATGGGCGTTACAGGTACACTATTTGACGGCAGCTATACGCTTAGCCTTTACAGCCTACAAAAAGATAATGTGATTTACCGCGACAGCGACTTTTTCAACGTAAGCAACGGCGAAACGTGGCATAGAGGCGTAGAGCTTACTTTTGACCAACCGTTAAGCGATATACTGCGCTTAGATTTTGCTGGTACATACGCAAGGCATACCTACGAGCACAGTCAGCTCTCAGGTGAACAAGACATTAAAGGTAATGATATTGATACTGCGCCAAAGCTTCAGTTTAACGCTCGTTTAAGCTTTGAGATGTCGAGCAAGGTACAAACGCAGCTAGAGTGGCAGCATGTTTCGAGCTATTTCACCGACGCTGAAAATCTCAACGAGTACGAGGGGCATGACTTGGTACATGCGCGTGTACGCTACAGCGTGAACGAAGACGTTACATTGTATGTGCGGGTTAACAACGTATTTGATACGGACTACGCTGAACGCGCCGATTTTACTAGCTTCACAGGCCCTCGATATTTTCCTGGGCGGCCTCGAAACTTCATGATAACGGCATCGTTCACGTTATAGATTCAAATAAGCAACCGTAATAGATAATTATTAATCTTGAAAATACAGACTATTGCCGTGATTTGCTTGTACCCCAGCGGCATCAGGCGTAGTCTGTAGGCATCAGCATGGGTCTCAGTCACGCCATGTATAGCGCTTGGAAAGGTCAGGCGACATACGTGGAATGATTGTTAATAGGTATACCCATGCAAAAAATAGTAATTGTTGGTGGCGGTGCTGGTGGTCTTGAATTAGCCAGTCGCTTAAGCCGCACCCTCGGGAGAAAGAAACAAGCCGAAATTACCCTCGTCGACCGCAGTCGAACCCATATCTGGAAGCCGCTATTACACGAAGTGGCCGCCGGTGTAATTGATAAGCATTCAGACGGTGTGGACTACGCCATCCACGCTGCAGCTCACCACTACCGCTTTCAATTAGGTGAAATGTGCTCGCTTAACGCGCAAGCGCAAACCATAACTTTGTCGCCTTTAATTGACGAAGAAGGGACTCAGGTTTTGCCTGAACGCGAGATTCATTATGACCAGTTAGTGCTGGCGGTTGGCAGCGTGAGTAACGACTTTGGCACACCTGGCGTTGCTGAGCATTGCTACTTTCTTGACTCGTTAAAGCAAGCTGAACGTTTTCACAGAGCGCTTCTTAATCAACTAATCCGCATCAATCAGCAAGAAGATAAAGACGCCAGAATTGATGTCGCTATTGTCGGGGCAGGAGCAACAGGTACTGAGCTAGCCGCTCAACTTCACCATGTGGCGAATTTGTCCAAGGCGTACGGAATGCCAGACATGTCAGCTTCTCGTCTTAAGATTACGATCGTAGAAGCGGGAGAGCGTATATTGCCTGCGCTACCTGAGCGTATAGCAAACTCTGCAAGAAAAGCGCTGCATAAGTTGGGCGTAGATATTAAAGAGCAAACCATGGTGGCAGAAGCCGACGCGAAAGGGCTGATCACAAAAGACGGTGGTCGGATTGACGCTGATTTAATGGTGTGGGCTGCGGGGGTGAAAGCACCGGACTTCATAACAAAGCTTGCGCTTTTTGAAACGAACAGAGCCAATCAAATTCTTGTTGATAAGCAGCTTCGCAGTTCATCTCATAAGAATATTTGGGTGCTAGGCGATTGCTGCGGTTTCCAGCAGGAAAATGGGAAGTGGGTGCCGCCTCGAGCGCAGTCTGCCCACCAAATGGCGGATATTGTTGCGCATAATATAACGTCGTTATTTAATCAAAAAGACACGAAAGATTTTACTTACAAGGACTATGGATCCTTGGTTCACTTAAGTAAATACAGCACTGTTGGAAGCTTAATGGGCTCACTGTCAAACAGCAGTATGTTCATTGAAGGGCGTCTAGCTAAGTTGGTTTACGTTTCTTTGTATAATATGCACCAGTTTGCAGTACACGGAAAAATTAAAGGTGCTCTAAAGCTCCTTGTGAAGAAGTTAAGTCAGGCCATCAGCCCTAAGCTGAAGCTTCACTAACCACATGTAAAAAAAGCCCCATGTTTGGGGCTTTCTTAAATCATAAATTTAGTTCGCTGGGACTAAATGTAAATAGCTATTGTTTCACGCCTTCAACGTGAAGCTCTAATTCTACCGTTTGCGACGCTGGGCCTAAATCATAGTCGATGCCATAATCTTTAAGTGCAATCGTCGTTGTGCCCATAAAGCCTGCACGATAGCCGCCCCATGGGTCTTTGCCTTCGCCAATCTTTTTGGCTTCAATTGTAATAGGCTTTGTTACACCATGAAGCGTGAAGTCACCCATTACATCCATCATGCCATTGCCTTTATCGACAATTTTTGTGCTGACAAACTTCGCCTCTGGAAAGTCGTCAACGTTTAAGAAATCGTCGCTCTTAAGGTGCTTGTCACGCTCTGCGTGGTTTGAGTCGATACTGTCGGTATCGATAGTCACCAAAATTTTTGCTGCACTAGGTGCTGCGTCGTCGTAACTAAAAGTACCTTTAAAATCGTTGAAGCGACCAGTAAGCCACGAGTAGCCCAAGTGTTGAATTTTAAAGTTGATAGACGCGTGGGCGCCTTTGCTATCAATCACATAATCTGCGGCGTTAGCGGTGCTTAAAGACAGCGCAGCGGCCAAGGCAAGTGTTAACTTCTTCATCATTTCTCCTTTTTCCTCAATATCATCGAAGCCGTAACATCTGCTTCAGTGTGTCATCGTTACTAATAAAGTGGTGTTTCAGCGCAGCCAGCGCGTGAATGATCGCCAATACAATCACCGACCACGCAATATAAAAATGGGCCTCTCCTGCAATGTCTTCTTGATTTTCAAAGAACTCGCCCATTGCAGGTACAGAAAACCAATTAAATACGTCGATGCTTCTTCCATCGGCCGTTGAAATTAAATAGCCGCTCGCGAATAGCATGATAATCAAGGTGTACAGAAGCCCATGACCTATGCGACTTAACCTTTTCTCTAACGGGGTGCCATGTGACGGCGGCCGTGAAGTAACAACGCGCGTGACTAAGCGAATAACAGTGATGGCAAGCAAAATTAATCCAACACTCTTGTGCTAATGCGGTGCCGTCTTATACCAGTCGCTGTAGTATGTGAGGTCGACCATCCACAGCCCTGAAGCAAACATGCCGACAATGGCAATGGCAGATATCCAATGCAAAATAACTATAGGTTTGGACCATCTTGGTTTCATATCACTTCCGTTATTACTTACAATCAGGTTGGTTAGACCTTCAGTTAATCGCGTTATCTCAACCGCTAGATGACTGCTGAAAAAACACCTCATGCATCAATTGAATCTAGTGTATTTCTAATTACGTTGGCTAAACATCACATTTAATGGGAGTGTTCGTTCTTGTTTTTAGAACGAATGTACAGAAAACAACCCACCAAACCTGAGTCGCGACACGGTTAGTTTTCGAAGGCGCGTCGTTTAATGGTCGATAAAATGCGCTAAACACCTCTATTAAACGCGCTAAATACTCTTATAGTTTAAATAGGCAGTAACAAAAGTGACTGCTTTGCTTCAATGTTGTTTAGTTCAGTAGAGGTTGTACGCTTTGCGCGTTTCGTACGTTTTGTTGGCCGTTATTCTGCCAGCGTTATTTTCATCACTAGTATCCGTCTCCGTATTGGGAGAGGGAAGAAGTGTGCAAAATATTGCGGGGCAGTCGAACAGTGCAAATACGCTCTCAACCCTCATTAGCGAATGGGAAAGCTCCGCTTTTGAAGTATCTGACGACGACATTGATGATGGCATTTCGTTTGTCGACATCACCAGCGGCTTGGAAAAATACCGGTTTTCGGCTGGAAAAACGATTGATGCAAAAGCCTTTACTAGGCAGCGCGATAACATCATTCGAGGGCCACCTTCTTTCACTTAATCATTAAAAAACTGAATTTTTTATTTTTGATTAGGAGAAAGGTATGCACGCCTTAAATCTATATAAAACCGAAGCTATCGATACATTGGCATGGCCGGTTGTTGAAAACACCATTACTGTAAAATCATCTGCTATGGCGGTCTTCACTGACTTTAAGCAGCACTTACCACACGTTATTGATGCTCGAACTCCAGCGACGAAAATAGAGTCGATTATGCGTCAGTCTCATGTTCGTATGATGCTGGTGGTAAACAGTGAGAACCGTTTCATTGGTATTGTGACCAGTCACGATGTCGGTGAACAGCAAATCATTCAGCGTGTGAGCGAGCTTAAGGTTAAGCGAGAAGAGCTCACTGTTCATGATTTCATGCGTCCTAAAACCTCGCTCATGTCGTTCGATTTCAGTGAGCTAATACGTTCATCAGTGGGGGACGTGATAGAAACACTCAAAGACTACGGGCAGCACCATTGCCTTGTCATGGACAGAGACAGCCATGAAATTCGTGGCGTAATCAGCGTGAGTGACATTGCTAGAGAGCTGCGTTTGCCGCTTGATATACAGGGCCGCCCTACGTTTGCTGAGCTGATCAACATTCTTGCCGCTTAATTTTCAATTTTCTCAATACTGAACCATACTTTGACTACGTGTTGTTTCAAAACAACTCGTAGTCAAAGGCATATATCGCCTTAACGGTATTTGCTAGCTTAATATTTTATCGAAGTAGTTAGGTGGTTATATGCAGTATGCTCATGGCGAATTTATTATTACACGCTGTGGTGATGCGGTGCTAACGCAAGCTTATGGGCCGTGGAACAGAGAGTGTGTAAATAGCTTTGCCAGTGAGTATCGCACGCTTTCCGAGTGCTTACATGGGAAAGCTTGGTGCGATATTGTTAGTGTTGTTGGCGAATCACTACTCATTCCTGATGCTGAAGCGCTGCTTCACGAACGTGTGGCTTCGGTAAATCCCATAGGGCTCACTCATGTGGCATTAGTGATGGGAGAGTCAAGCGTTCGAGCAACCACGCAGGCGCAACTTAAACGCGTGTATCGCGATACCAATATTGATTATATTTTTGTGGATTCCATAGAAGATGCTGTTGATTGGTTGTCTTCAAAAGGATTTTCCGTCGATAAAGATGGCATCGATTTGCATCGTGAGAAAGTAGCAATGAAGCTGTAGATAAAACTTGGTACGCATTTCGCAACGTTTCATAACATCTGTATAACATTGTTCGATGAAACGAGGCGATATTATGAATAGATCACTATTTCCTACCAGCGTTGTCACGAAAGCCTTCACTTGGGCATACCAGGAACTGGGTTTAAATATCAAGCAAGCTTCTGAAATATTGGGTATTTCTCCATCTTCTTTGGCGCAGACTACGCTACTTGGGTTTGAGAGTGGCACATCAGAGTACAGAAAGCAGCTCGCTTTTATTCGTATGTATCATTTACTCATTTCATTGTCAGATGGGGACAGTGAGCAAATGAAGGCGTGGTTTAGCAGTTACAATATAACGCTGGGCGCGACCCCTTTTGAAATGTGCAAAGCGTATGACGGCATTGAGAGAGTCGCCGATCAGCTTCGCAAACTGAAGCAGTCGACTTATGGTCGAGAGCGCACACTCGCCGTTGTTGAGTTTTCTCATAAAGAGCACGTTGAAAAGGCAGGTGCAAGGCTTCACTAAGCCACTTACTTAAGCGCTTTCGTCAATCGATATTATAAAGTCTGCGCACGCTTGCACCTGAGTAACGGGGATCATGTGGCCAGCGCCAGAAATAATTTTGTGTACCGCACTTCCTATTGCCTTTGTTACCGCGGTGATGTGCTCATCGGGCCTCAAGATAGTATCTTTTTCACCATACAATACCCCAACAGGGCATTGAATCTCTTCATAACGAGTTTGCTGACGGTGCAGACTGCCCTGCGCAGATACTGTATCTCTGCTACCTTCATAAAAGCTTCGAGAGTGAAGCGCTAACAAACCACCGCCTTCAGTTGAAAAGGACGGGGGGACAGGTTCGGGGTGAAAAATTTGCGCGACTTGTTTTCTACCTAACTTTGCACGCAGTGGACTGGCAATGGTTTTTGCAACACTGCTGCGTACCCATTCATTGGGTATGTAAAGCACCGAAAGAGGCCCGGCACCACCTTTTAGTGGTGTAGTTAACGGGCATAGAAGCGAAACCGATTTTATTTTGTCAGGTGCATCGATTGCCATCCTCAGTGCAATTCCTCCTCCCATTGAATGCCCAGCGATGCTCGCACTACCTATTCCCTCTTTTTGCATCCACTCGAGTATCATTTTACTTTGCTGCTCGAAGCTGGCGGATGTGCTTTTGTAGCGGCTCGAAAATCCGCTGCCTGGACGATCAACGGTATAGACCGTGTAGCGGGAAGCGAGGGTTTTTGCTAATTCGCTAAAATTGTTACTATTGCCAAGTAAACCATGAATCAGCACAAGCGCCGGACCGTTTCCTTGCTTTTGCCAGTGAATAATTCCACCATCAACAGGCGTAAGTTTTCCTGATGGTGTGAATGAAGCTTCGATATTGCTGTCCATTTTGGCGGTAAACCAAATAAGCGCTACAACGATACAAATAATGATGAGCAATGCGATGATCATGTTTTATGTCCAAAATAAGGATAAAAAACAACCTATCGGTTAACGCAAAAATGGTCAAGTAAGCAGTAATGATAGTGACCTATAGATGTAGGGCCGCTAGTGCTGCAACGTTAACGTGGTTACGCCATGACGTATTAGGATTTGAGATGGAATTAATAATAACCCCTTCTATCGCGATAGATGAAAGCGAAGCTGAATTGCAAGCTATTCGAGCACAAGGTAGCGGTGGGCAGAATGTGAACAAAGTAAGTAGCGCCATACATTTACGCTTCGACATAAATGGATCATCGCTGCCTGATAAGCTGAAAGAAAAGCTACTTCAGCTTAAAGATAGTCGCGTAACCAACGACGGTGTTTTTGTGCTTAAAGCGCAAAATTATCGAACGCAAGAACAAAACAGAGAAGATGCGCTAGCGCGACTTGTTGCGTGGATAAAGGCTGCGACAATTGAACAAAAACCGCGCATAAAAACAAAGGTGAGCCGTGCGGCAAAAGCACGTCGTGTAGATGTAAAAAAACAACAAGGTGCTAAAAAATCTATGCGTAAGAAAGTGGAATTTTAAACAAAACTAATCTAAAGTATAAAGCCTTATAGATGTCATTTCGCAAGACAACGGAAAATTCTTACAATAATAAATGAATGTGTCTTGTGCTTATGCTAATTATTGGAACTTAGGGAAGCATACAAAGTGACGCGTTCGAACGTTATTCCTATGGTGCTATTTGCAGCCATAGTGGTTTCGCTTGGGATTAATACACCGCAAGCCGCAAACGAGATTATTGCTCGTTTGTTCAACAAATCTATTTCTAATACTGAACTACAGCCTTCACAGGCTGATGTTGACCGTTTTCAGTCTATTTTAACTGACAAGTCTGAGAAAGAAGTACGAGCTATTTTAGCTCAGCGTGCACTTGGTAATAAAATTACTGAGTCTGTACTTTCAGATTTTGCCGATAAAAATGCGATAGTGCCAAATGAAAGCGAAATTCAATCTGCGTATTCTGTAATAAAATTATGGACCGTTGATTTGGACAGCGATGGCGCCTATCGAGATGAAGAGCTAGAGCGTTACCGTTTGGCAATGGCGGAAGGCATGGCAAAAAGCTGGAAAGTATCGAAAGCCCTTTACGAAGCGTACGGCGGAGATGTGGTTTTTCAACAGGATAACCCGTTAACACCGGTAGGAGCTTATCAAAAACTGTTTGAACAGTATCGCGAAAAGGGTGAGTTTGTTATTTACGACCCTGCTTTCAAAGCTGCGTTTTGGAGTTCAGTTAAAATGAAATATGCCAAAACTTACGACCCAGATAATATAGATTTTTCACTTCCCTGGTGGGAAAAGAGCATGACTGCTTCAGAAAAATAGTTCGAAAAGCCCTGTTTTTACAGGGCTTTTTTAATTCTTTTAAAAAAATCAAACCCAGTGCGGAATAAAAACTTTTCTTCAATCGTTATCTCAGTGTCCTTTATGAAAAACGGAGATAAACGGATGAAAAAGTTAAATACTGCAATTGCACTGGCTTTAGGTATCGCTTCAACATCAGTGTTGGCTCAAGAAACTGCATTTTCTGCGAATACTTCAGCTAATGCATCGACTTCTGCATCGCTTTCAATTACAAACGGTGCAAACTCACAATCTGCTACTCAAGCTAATACGCAGACTTCTGCTGAAGGTGAAGCCTTTACGCAAAGCCAAGCGTCTACCGAAAATTCAGCTAACGCTAGCGGACAATTTTCGGCAAGCCAGTCAGGTGATGACCTATCTACCGTTCAGGGATTGAACCAAGTGTCTGAGCTAGCCCCTGAAGAAGAGGGTGAAGAGAACGCTGACCAAGCAACACCAAACGAAGTGGCGCAAACGTCTACGTCAAACGCCAGTTTGTTAGCAAATAGCACTCAGCAGCTTTCGACAGCAGCAGCGGCATCTTTGTTATCAACTTCGCAAGCTTCGGTTGATTGTGCGGTGTCTGCAGCATCAGAAACAGCAAATACCATGACAGCGTCGGTGTCAGGAACGGTGACAAACAGTTTGTCTGGTTCTTTATCTGCGCTTTCATCAACTTCGGCAAACACAGACCCAAGCGGTGAAGCAGAAAGCGCTACACAAACTGCGACACAGGGTGCGGAAGTAAACCAAATAAGCACCCTAGCTAACAGTAACGCGGTAAATACCGCAGGTGGCTCGCTAACGGGAGGTGTAAGTGGCGCGCTCACTAATACTTTACAGGCCGCCGCAGGCAATAGTGTATCAAGTGCGGCAGAGAGCACGGCTGCAGGCACTATTGAAAGTGCAGTAGACGGCGGCGTAACTAATACAGTGACCAGTGCTGTAACTGGAACGATTGGCACCGCTGTCGAAGGTACGGTTACTGATACGGTAGCAAGCTCTGTAGAAGGTGCAGTTTCAGGGACTGTCGAGCAAACTGTGTCAGCAACAGTTGGAAATACTGTAGCAAATACGGTGGAAAGCTCAGTAAATAATACAGTGACGAGCTCGGTAGAAAGCGCCGTAACAAGCACGGTAAACGACAACGTTACATCAAGTATCTCAGGCGCTCTAGGCCTTTAACATCTTGGCCAAAACCAATAGGTGGGAGCCGAGCAATCTTGAGCTAGCGCTTTAGATAGCCACCTTAAAATCTGAGAGCGGCTTGCCTAAGTAGAAAGGCAAGCCGCAATCTAAGGTTCTGGCTATACGTACGGATGCATTATCTGTTTATTCTCAGTCAAACCGTACGTCTCAAGTCAATTCTCATGTCTCCCCTTACTTGAATAGAGCAAAACAGTAATCGCTAAGACTTATTTTCTCTGTGGTAGGTAAAAACAATGAACACGAAAATATCTCAACATTCATTCACGACATTTATTTCTACCTTTGGTAGCTACCAACGCCTTTCTATTGCCGTTACCGCTGCTTTACTCGGCTGTAGTGCTGCCTATGCGAGCGCTGAAAGTCAGTCAAAGGCTGCTGAAGGTGCAAGCAATACAAGTGATAAGCATCAAATAGTTTCATTCTCAGGTTTTGGTTACATAGGCTATCGCAATGATAGTAATGTGAGTGTAAGCGAGTTAGATACGAACTCAGATGTGGCAGACGGTGCGGTACAGTCAGAAGCGCAGCTAAAGGTGTCAGTGAAGCCCACTGAGAAGTGGGAAAATGTACTGTCGGTAAGTCAGGCTAATACCAACTATCAAACACTAAGCGAGTTTGACCTTGGCCTTACCACTTTGTCTGCAAGCACTAGCTATGCGTTTGATTTCGCGAAGCTAGGTACGCACTACTATCACGCTAGCGCAGAACTTGATGGACGCGATTTTCTCACTTATCAACAATATGGGCTATCTGCGGGAAAACTACTGGGCCAGCGCACGTATTTGCGCGTTAGTAGTGATCTTATCGACAAACAGTTCGAAAACACACCTGAGGATGCGCCGATTAGAGATAGCGACGCTATCGCCGTACGCAGTGATCTATTCTACTTTTTTGAAGGAGACGACTTTTTTCAAATCGCACTTAAGTATCAAAACGAAGATGCTCAAAACAATGTGTTCGACTACACAGGTAAGGGGGTAGATTTTGCGTACACCTATCCCATAGCGATGTTCAGTAAACCTCTGAAGCTTAAGGTTGCCTATCAACTTGATGTAAGGGATTACGCTTCAGAACAAGATGGAGGCATTGGTAGGGAAGACGACAGGCATATTGTTGAGTTAAGTGCAGACTACGCTGTTCACAGCAATGTTGATATAAAACTGTCTACCCAATACGGCGACTACGCGTCTAGTGTAGATGATGCAAACTACCAAGAAACCATTGCTGAGCTAGGCATTAACGTTCATTTTTAGTGAACGTTAATGTAAATCATATGATGAACGGTGTTTTTAACTTAAGGCAATATGCCAAAACCAAATACGCTGTCCCGCCCAGGCGTTCCTGCGTCTATGGCTAATTGTTGCAGCTTTATCAGGGCAGCGTTCCTTTCTTTCTCTTTGCGTAAATAGCACGCATACAAAGCGGTGACACGGGGTGATGCCATAGAGGTTCCCGTCTGCCTAACTGTTTTCCCATTGGGGTGTGCGGCATCTACCGATACGCCAAATGCAGCAAAATCCACATAATCACCTTGATTCGCCCATCGATAAATTACATTAGACTTATCAACGGCCGTAATGCCCAACGTTTCTGAATAAGCGGCGGGGTACAAGGGCAAAGAGGCTGGGCCTTCATTGCCCACGGCTGCAATGACTTGAATACCACTTTCATCAAGCTGTTTTATCACCCGCGCTAAAACCGGGTTGTCAGGCCCTGCTAAACTCATATTTATGGCGTCTACGTGCTGTGATGCAAGAAAGTTTAGACCTTCAATCAACGACATCAGCGTGGCGCCTTGGCTAACACTATTACGTGAATAAAAAACACTGGCATTAAACACCTGACTTGAATCGGACAATGATGCCGCCAATAAGCTAGCTACCGCTGTACCGTGGTCAGACGAAAACGCCACGGTATTTTCTTGGGGATCCGCAGGCTTTATACCTGTTTTTTCAGCTGTACCCTCGTCATCTGCGTTGCTATCTCGATTCTGACCAACGATGAAAGACGCTTGTGTTAAATCAATGTGTGAGAGCAATGGATGGGTTGGCGCTACATGGGTATCAACCATTCCAATGCGCAGCGGTATGGGACAGGTTTCCAGTTCGTTGGCCTCATTTTTAGTTTCAAATTCTTGAGTCAATTCATTGGTTGGGGACCTGCTCTGCGATAGATAGATATGGTTCCGACCTATTTGAGACCGTAGATTGTGTGGCAAACTGTTGCGAATATACGACACGTCATCTTCATTTCCCGTGACTTTAACTTTATAAAGCCACTGGGAGAGCGCGGGTAAATACTGAGCCTTTTGAATCGTTATATTTGCGCCTTGGAAGTGCACTCTGTCGGTTTCTTCACCTAAAAAAAGCCATTCTTTTTCAACAGCAAGAAAGCCACCTTCAACGGTTACTTCCTTAACAACCACTTGGCCAGACGCTGATAAAATGTTTGTCGCAGCGGGGGGAGTAAATTGAGGTGTTGGTATGCCGCTAATAACGTCTGAAGCCAGCGTAGACACGTTGCTTACACCTTCTACAGATGATTGCACTTTCCGTCTTGCTTCCTCACGAATAGCTTTTAAATCAGAGGGCGTTCTATCTATTACAGGACGCACGGGAGACACCACTTGATTCAATGTTCCCGCTAGTTGGGCTTGCGATATTGAAGCCGCAAACAAACCAACAAATCCCATAATAATTGTGTACTTCATTTTGCTACCTTTACTTTAACGTTGGCGCAGTTTGATGCTGTAAGAAGGAATGGCATAAATTGTGCCATGGCTCTTATCACTGCCTAATAGTGTAGTGACGAATAGATAGAAAAAAAATTCCAATACGAGCCCGAAGATCTACGCGTTTTAACTTAATAAAAAAATTCTTAATACGTGGAATAAAAATAGTTGTGGCTCGTTAACAGGATATAGACAACGGAAATCCTCACAAAGGTACATGAAAATGAAAGATGAGTTGACTGAACTCGTCCCGTCGTTGCGAAAATTCGCATACTCGTTGACGGGTAACATGCATGATGCTGATGATTTACTTCAGAACACCCTTGAACGGCTATTGAGTAAGCCGCTTCCTGAACAAGTTACGCTAATGGCGTGGGCATTTAGAGTGTGCCGAAATTGTTGGATAGACGAATATAGAGCGAAGAAAGTGAGAACCAACGCAACCGATGCACTTTCTTACGAAACGCAATCAGCAAATAGCAATACTGATCTGGATGACGCGGTCACTCAGACTATTACGCTAAAACAGGTATCAAGTGCCATGGACGAATTACCTTGTGAGCAAAGAGAAACCCTTTCCTTAGTTGCAGTACAGGGAATGAGTTACTCTGATGCTTCGGAAGTGTTACAGGTTCCTACTGGGACCATCATGAGCCGGCTTGCCAGAGCGAGAGCAAAAATATCAAATTTACTTAATGGCCAAAACGAGGTGTTATCGTGATCTTAACTGACGAAAAACTCTCTGCATTTTTAGATGGTGAGCTAGACACTGCTGAGATGGACCTGGTTCGTGAAGCGATAGCGCATGACGTTGCCATTTCTGACCGGCTCGCCGCGCTTGCTGAGGTCGATAGAGTGGTAAAAGCGGCGGCAGAAAAAGCGACAGCAGTGGCGTTACCTAAAGAAATAGTGGCACTTTTGAGTGATGAAAACCGCCAAAGCGATAAAAGTGAAGCACAGGCAACAGATGTTAGATTAGAGCGCGAAAGTACCACAGAGCAATATTCAACGGAAAATGTAACGCCGTTTCCGCAGAAGGCGAGCTCGATTAACAGTGCGCAGCAAAATCAGACAAAGTGGAAGGGACCCTTCGCCATTGCTGCAAGTGTGGCGGTATTAGCGGGCTTAGTGTTCTTTAATCAGCAGGGCGCTGAAACAACGCAGCCTACACATTGGGCAAACGTATCGTCGGTGCTGGACAGCAACCTAACTGGTGAAGCAACCACCTTTGACACAGGTGTTACGGTTACACCCCAGTTGTCTTTTGTAAATACGGATTTTAATTACTGCCGACAGGCTGAAGTGGCATCTCAAGATGAACTAAATGTAATGATCGCTTGTAAAGATAAACAAGGTGCGTGGCAGCTTGCCGCTAGCAAATTGGACGAGCTAGGTGAGAATGCAGGTCAATATCAAACCGCCACTAGCGCTAAAGTAATGGAAGAAGAGTTAGACAAAATGATGGCATCTGCGCCATTAAACCGAGAGCAAGAGAAAAACGCAATTGAAGCAACCTGGCTAGCTGACAAGGCCGAAGGAGTAAATGATGAAAACTAAAATTATGTTAGTACTTGCGGTATTAATTATGGCGGGCTGCGCCAGTCAACCAGATTATAGACAGGCCCAAAAAGGCGGCTTTGGCTACACGGAAAGTAAGTTGAGTGATACCCAATATCGCGTGCATTTCAAAGCGAAGGGGTCTGATAAAGGCAAGGCGATGGATTACGCCATGCTCCGTGCTGCCGAACTTACGTTATTAGAAGGTTACGACTGGTTTGTAGTGACTGACCGAGAGACCTTAGTAGATAAGGAGACCGTGCAAACCACACCTACCGCAGGCTTTAGCCAGCGATATGCACGGGTTACCGAGTGCGGTGTGCTCACTTGCAGAACGTCCTACCACCCTACTACCCAATTCGAAACGGGTGTATTTGTAGGGGGCTCTCAGCAAAGTGAGATCGAAAGTATCTTGAGCATTGAGATAGGCAAAGGTACGCGTCCAACGTCGGCAACGAGCTTTGACGCAAGGGAAGTTCGCGATAACTTACAGCCTAAGACGGAAGAGTGATAAAAAATCAAAGGGCATAACCTCCCTTGACTACGACACAAATAAAAAGGGCCGCTGCATTATGCAGCGGCCCTTTTAGTAGCAGTAAAGATTAACAACACAGTGATACCAGATTGTTATACTGCCAGTGTCTTAATTCATATAATGAAGACGGCGATTAATTAAAATAACCATCGACCTCTTTTTCAGCTTCGTCACGGCTTTTGCCATAAGCTTGTTGAATCTTACCTACTAATTCTTCACGTCGACCGTCAATTACATCTAGGTCGTCATCGGTAAGTTTGCCCCACTTTTGCTGCACCTTACCTTTCATTTCTTTCCAATTACCTTCAATACGATCACTGTTCATAACTTGCTCTCCTTATCCAAACAATTGGTTGAAAAAACTGGCGGAATTAATTGGCCAGTTATTTTCTTAGCAGCAAATGCTGTTCCATTGTGTAGGTATATGAAAGTATTGAATTTGTTGTTTATGAAAATTCTGCCGTACTGTTGTTTTTTACGCAGAATTTACAAGTTCTTGCAAAGCCTACAGGAAGCATAGTCATCAACTAGGCCAAGGTTTTAGCATACGCTTCACTGTCCTGTCTTTTTTCTATTTTATGTTGATCTTCGCTGCGGCCTTTCTTCCAGTAGCTGCTAATGTAAATATTCTCGTGCGCCACGGATTTCTCGTCCTTGAGCCATGCCCGAATCGCCCGCATATCAGAAAATTCACACGCCACCCAAACTGTGGGGTTTCCGTCGAGCCAAGTTAACTGGTCAAGGCGGGAAGGTAAAGATTGCTCATGTTCCCATATCACCGTTACTCCTTCGGGCTTCTTAAGTGTAACCGCATCCTTTTCGTCTTCAATTTTAATCACGGCGTAGCCTTTGGTTTGCACAGGAAGCTCGGCGAGGTGATTTCTAATACTAGGAAGCGCTGTCATGTCGCCAGCCAACAGTATCCAATCATATTGCTCGCTGAGTCCCTTACTAGAACCGGGCCCTGCGAGCGTGATGATGTCGCCAGGCTTTGTACTTGTCGCCCATGCCGACGCAGGGCCAGTTTTACCACCATCGGCATAGATAACCATATCCAGAATCATTTCAGGCTTCTCTGCGTCAAAGTGCGCAACCGTATAGGTGCGCATTGCCACTTGGCTCGTATCTGTGGGGCGTTTCAGCGGGTTTCCTTCTAGGTCGAACATAAGTTTAATGTACGCACCTGCAGTAACCGAGGGAAAGGTAAGAAGGTCTTCCCCACTAAGGTGTACACGCTGCATATTTGGGGTAATTCGGACTGATTGGGTGACAATAGCTCTGCGAGGTTGCGGTTTAGACATTAGCTTACTCCTGTGATCTTGAGTAGCTATTCTATTTAGAAATAATTCTCATTTCCATTTCTAAAGGTGAAATGATCAGGATTGTTTAGTTCTATTTTTTAGATTAACTGACCGGTCTTGAGAGAAACTAATACAAATAAAATAGATAGGTGTACGTTGGATTAGTACTATAACAATAAGCGAGAAATACGCACTGGAAAAGGAAAGACTAGAGCAAAAGAAAAGGGGCTAAAAAGCCCCTTAAAAAACCACAACATAACTTGGAAAACACATTTACACACCACAAAGACGCACACTCAACGACTTCATGTATAAGTTAAGATAGCCTAATTATAAAAAGGTTCCGCTTTTTTAAAAATAAAAGGTAAAAAAATAGATACCTTTGAAATAGGCGTATTCCTGTCACCTGTCAGGCTGGCATTAATTCGCTAAGGCCTGTTTAGCTTTGATGACGAATTGGGCCAAATGTATAGCAACGGTTAACAGGCCCTAGCCAACGTGTCTTATTCTTCGCAATGTTATGTAGACGACGCACGTGGTTGCTGCGATTAGCGCTGACGCTATAGCGAACGGAAGCGCGATATCCAGTTGGTAAATGAAAGCTGCCAGTGGCGGACCTATTACGTAGCCCATGGCAGTCGTTGCTGTGATTAACCCAGTGATTGTGGCTTGTTGAGAGGGGGCGCAGTAGGTCGTTGCTGCAGCTGCCAAAGATGGGTAGGCCATTCCCATACCTAAACCCATTAATGTCATGGCCGCATAAAGCATAAATAACGAATGTTGAAGAAAGAGCAGCAAGTAGGCTAAGCCCAATAGCGGAAGCGCGATAGTGATCATCGCTTCTTTGCTTATTCGGCCTTTTTGTACCCACCCAAATTGGGCTGTGAGAGACGCGGCAGCACTGACCATCATCGCGAAACCCACTTGCCGAGCAGCGTCTACGGGTGAATAGTCGTAAAAATCGATAAAAAAGAAACCCAGTGATTGCTGCATCATCGCCATTGCGCAAAATACACAAATACATGCAGCGACGAATACATAAGGTACTTTGCTAGGCGCTTGGTTATTGTCGCTAGTCTGCTGAGCGTTTTTTTGCTGAGACAAAGGCGGCAGAACAGGTAGCTTAAAATATACCAATGTAAGCGCCAGTAAGGTTAGCAACACGATGCTGTACAACGGTGCCAATAAGCCAAAACCGACTAAAAGCCCAGCGTAGGCGGGCCCCACAATTTGCCCTACGTTGCTTGCAGAGGTGACTTTGCTGATTGCACTTACTCTACTTTGGGGCGTACTGATGGCGACGGCGTAACCTACCGCAGAAGGCGGAGTTGCAGACATAATGGTTGATTGCAGACTTCGGCTTATCAACAATGCCAAAAACAAATTGGTGCCGCTTATAATGCCAGAAAATCCTGCCATCCATGCACTAGCGAAGGCAAATGTGCCCAAGCTATAACCCGACAGACCAACCATTAAAATACGTTTAAAGCCCGCACGCTTAGCGACTTTGCTCCACACATTCGTACCGAACGCAAAGATAAGTGCAGAGCTAGACATAATAGTGGCAATGTGGAATTCAGAAAGGTTCGCCTGTCGCCCCATAGAAGGGAGTGTGGTAAGCATTACGCTTTGGCCAACAGACGTAGCGAGCAACGCACAAAAAAGAACTCTAAAAACGATAGTAGATGCAGACGGCGAAAGCACGCAGGTAGCCCTTTTGGTAGGCGATAAAGAAACAACACAATTTTATCACAAATGAAGATAAAAAAATGCCCGCCAAAGGCGGGCCAAAATCAGAGGTATGTAAAGGCCGGGATGGGCCTTTGAGGGGAGAGGGTAGTCGTCGGATGACAACTCACTAATAACATCGACGACATTACCAGTGTCCTCACTATGGTCTCGCTGAAGCAACACACACGTACATTCAACGAATCCAAATTGGGTCAACAATCCCTTGCTGCACGAGACATCACTGTCGGTGCTTGCGATGTAGGTACTCAGAGCTTGTTTGCAATCCTTATGAAACAAGTGCCTTGCATCCTGCGAGTTTAATTAGGTTGTCTTTTACCTAACCTCATCATCGACCAGCAATTTAACGAATCTTCTACAGGCATCCATTAGCTACAATTCTGACACATCCGTTTTTCCTTGGTGACACACTCCATGCACTTCCCATGTCGTCACCTTCAGTATTTGTCATCTACGCAATTTGGCCTCTCCGTCGCTAAAGCTGTCCTAGCTACAAACTGCGTTCTGTATTTATCCGTTAGTCTAATGTATGCGTGATCTGTGCCAAACCTTAAATTCAGTTTAGAATAATTTAAATTGCTGATTTTTATGGTTTATTTTTATTTTTGGACAGCGGGTAGCTCGTATTTGAAAAACTAAGGTTGAGTAGGTATGTAGTTTTTTCTCGGTGGTGTGTAGCGTTTTACAAACACTTTTCTTTTCTCTGTGTTACTCGTCGCATTGCTCTTGATCTTTTCTAAAAATACATTAGATTATTTATATATTAGAAATATCTAATTTAATGCTGTGTCCCATAAACGCTGTGGCCCATAAATGTACCCATTGTTTTTGCTAACGCAGGTAGGCGTTGTGAAATGTTCTTCAGAGCAAAGGTCATGGTTTGTGAAAGTGGAGCGCCACTCAACACGCCAAGGAAACACAGTGGATGGAGTTAACCCAGTCGTATCACGATTAGAGGGAATCAATGTATTTCCTAGTAGGAGTTCATAGCTATGTTCACGGCAGTTATTGAAAAATTACTGTTCCTATCTACCCAGAAAGGTAAGTGGGTTTATGCCGCTTTACTGTTGGCTGTTGTCTTTTGCGCTTATCAAATGCGGCTAATTACGATAGATACCGACCCAGAGAATATGCTTGAAGCCAATCACCCTGCTCGCGTTTTTCATAACGATGTGAAGCATACTTTTGCTATGCACGACGCGATAGTGGTGGGGGTTATAGCATCACCGGCCAATGAAACAGCCACTCAAAATGCTGCTTTAAGTACCAATAAAGGCATCTATACACCAAACAACCTGCAAGCAATAGACGGTGTTACCCAGCAAATATTAAACACTGAGGGTGTTATTGCTAGAGATGTCATGTCGTTTTCAACAGTGGACAATATCACTCAAGGTGACAACGGTGAGCTCAAGTTCTCTTGGATGATGTCACCAGCCCCATCATCGCAAGAGGAAGCCGATTACATTGCTGATGCTATTGCACGCCTTCCAATGTTACAGGGGAGCCTGGCTTCTTCATCACACAATGCTGCGGCTATCTATGTGCCCATTAAAGATAAAAATGAGAGCTTTCGTATTGCGGAAGACATTCGTGCCTATATTGGCGCGAATACAATAAACGAAACATTGCAGTGGCACATAACAGGACTCCCTGTTGCTGAAGATCAGTTCGGCGTTGAAATGTTTATTCAAATGGCAATTTCAGCGCCAGCTGCGGGACTAATGATTTTTATCCTCCTCTTTGTCTTTTTCCGCAATTTTACGCTGATTACCGCCCCGATGGTGGTGGCAATGGCAACGGTAATTATCACAATGGGGGCGCTAATCGGCTTAGGTTTCACTGTGCACATCATGTCATCCATGATTGCCATATTTTTGATGCCTATCGCTGTTGTTGACTCGGTGCACATATTGTCTGAGTTTTCAGACCGCTATAAACCAGGTCAAAAGGCCGATCAAGTGATTACCACAGTGGTTGAACACCTATTTCAGCCGATGCTGTTTACGTCGCTGACCTCTGCGGCAGGGTTCTATTCACTTATGCTAACTCCCATTCCACCCGTACAGATTTTCGGTGCTTTCATTGGCTCAGGTATTCTGTTGGCTTTCGCTATTACGCTTACCTTTATACCTGCTTATATATCAAGAATGTCGCCAGAGGCGCTCGCAAAATTGCAGTCTGCACTGCACGCCGATGCCAATACCTCATCAATGAAAACAACATATTTACAGCGATTTGTGTACGGCATTCGCACCCTAGCGCTAAATTATAAAGGGGCATTACTCGTTGCGTTTATGGTGATTTCAGCAGTATCAGTGTGGGGTATTTTCCAAATACAAATTAACGACAACCCTGTGCGCTGGTTTAAAGAAAATCATGAAATTCGCGTAGCCGATAAGGCGCTTAATAAGGAGTTTGCGGGTACGTATAACGCGTACATTGTTATTGAAGATACCCGCAAGCTGAAAAGTGCACGTGAAATACTGCTAAGTGCAGTGTTGCCCCCTTCATTAGATGAATGGCGTGAAACAACCCTCGATACACTAAACAATGAAAATGCCGGCAATAATTTTGAGACTCTCGCATTTGCCGTCGATGATGCATTATTTGGTGATCTTGATAGCGACGAATATGACGCTTTAAATCGATTGCTTTCAAGCATTGATGAAATTAAAGGCACAAGCAAAACGTTTCAACAGCCCGATAATGTAGCGCTGCTTTCAGACCTGCAAAATTACCTAAGCACTCAAACGCTGGTGGGTAAAACTCAGTCCCTCAGTGATGTGATTAAAGTGGTTAACCGAGAGCTGCATTCGGGCAATGACAGCGACTATGAGTTACCTAATACTCAGCCGGCGATAGCTCAGACGCTCTTGCAATATCAGTCCTCTCATAGGCCTCAAGACTTGTGGCATTTCGTGACACCAGACTATCGTAAAACCTTGGTGTGGCTACAACTATCCAGTGGTGACAACCAAGATATGACAAAGGTAATTGAGTTAGTCGAATACTACTTCGCTCAACACCCACTGCCTGATGGCCTGACATATCAATGGGCAGGTAAGGCATATCTAAATGTGGTATGGCAGGACAACATGGTTGCAGGCATGTTAGACAGCTTACTTAGCGCCTTCATTATTGTTTTTGTGATGATGGTATTGCTGCTGCGCTCACTGATATTCGGTGTATTAGCCATGCTGCCCCTTACTATAACTATCACCTTTATTTACGGTGCTATTGGCATTGTAGGTAAAGATTACGATATGCCTATTGCCGTGCTTTCAGCCCTGACATTGGGTTTGTCGGTAGACTTTGCCATTCACTTTCTGGCTAGAGCCAAAGAGATTTACAAGCAAACGGCTAACGTGAGTAAAACGTTTGATGCCATGTTTGAAGAGCCTGCTAGCGCTATTACTCGTAATGCGCTGGTCATCGCGCTTGGCTTTACGCCGCTGCTTTTAGCACCACTTGTGCCTTACATCACCGTGGGCATTTTTCTGGCAAGTATCATGTTTATTTCAGCACTCGTTACGCTGCTGGTGTTGCCAGCTGCTATGACGTTGCTTAAACGTTGTGTTTTCAAGGAGGCCTAAAATGCGTATTTCCATATTATCAGTGTTCATGTGGCATCGACCAAAAATACGAAACCTTCGAAGCATGTTCACGGGTCTTGTTGCGCTATTACTTATATCGGGTAATGGGTTCGCTCAAGCCTTGGCAACCCAAAGCGACGAAAGCAGCAGTAGTATCGATGTTGCTGAAATCGTTAATAAGGCTGAGCAGGCGGCGTACTACGCGGGCAATGACGGACGTTCAATGGCGAGAATGCTCATTGTAGATGAGCAAGGTCGAAAGCAAATGCGTCAGTTTACTATTCTGCGCAAAGATGTGTTGAATGAGGCAGGCGCCGACAACGGCGATCAACGTATGCTGGTTTTCTTTAGCCGTCCTACTGAGGTTGAAGGCACGGTATTTCGCGTTGAGAAGCATGCGGCGCTTAATTCTGATGACGACCGTTGGTTATATTTACCGGCTTTAGACTTAGTAAAGCGAATCGCCGCAGGCGATAAACGTACATCGTTTGTTGGTTCTCATTTCTTCTATGAAGATGTTTCCGGCCGCGCAACAGCGCAGGACAGTTTTGAGCTGCTTGAACAAACCCAAACTCATTATCGCTTAAAAGCGACGCCTAAGGACACAGCGCTCGTAGAGTTCAGTCACTATGTAGTAGAGATAGACAAAGGCACTTACTTGCCCACCTTAATTAACTTTTATAAGGGTGACAATAACTACCGCCGCGTTGAAGCTGTAACTATTGAGACTATACAGGGCAATCCTACTGTGGTGAGAAGTAAAGTGACGGACCTTGCATCAGGTGGCTATACCCTTATGGAATTCAGAGGGATTGAATACGACATAGGTCTTCCAGATAGCATATTTAGTGAGCGTAGCCTACGTGTGCCACCGCAACGCTATATTAAATAACACTATTTTGAAAAAGGAATTTAGCACGGTACGCTTGCCTAAATTACTAGCTCCATCCATATGGATAACGCTGCCTAGCCAAGCCTATGGTCTTTCTGAGTGGGTTAAAAAGCAATGGAGGGCGCACGCTTTGCTCGCGCCGATTATTTTCATTTTTGCATCAATGGCAGTAGTAAGTTTACCGTTAAGCGCTCAGACGTTAAATGTTGAAAGCCAGAACCCAAAAGACCCGTTAAAAATCGGCACACAAGAGTACAAAGCTAACGTAAACGACGAGTGGGACAGCGTGTGGCCTGAGGAGGATAATGTCGAATCAGGTGACGATTGGAGCGATAAGTGGGATGACGAATGGGGCACTGACAGCAAAAGTAAGCTTCGTATTTCTGGTTTCGCCGAGCTCGCCGTAGGAAACCGTTTTTCCCGTGACATGGCTACCGCGTTTGGCAGTCAGAATTCACAAATGAACGAGAGTTTTCAAGCAGCTAACGCGCCATCCGTGTTAAATAACAGCACATTGCGCGACGCCAGAGTTCAACTTCGCGCAGACTATGCATTAGACAGTTCCTCCATTTCCAGTAAAGCCGACGTTTGGTATGACGGCGTAACGTCGTCGTGGGGATCACAACTTCGCGAACTGGCATGGCAAGGTAGCTTAAGCAGTATTCTACTCAGCGCTTTAGTCGGCACGGGGGACTGGGCAAACGCATTCGATATCAAAGTCGGTAAGCAAGTGCTGACTTGGGGGACAGGGGATTACTTGTTCTTAAATGACCTCTTCCCTAAAGATTATCAGTCGTTCTTTGCAGGAAGAGAAGACGAATACCTTAAAGCGCCGAGTAATGCATTAAAGGTGTCGGGCTACACGGATTTTGCCAATGTAGATTTAGTCGTCACACCTGAATTTGAGCCTGATATTGGTATTACAGGCGAAATATTTTCTTTTTACAGCCCGCAATTGGATGAAAACATTGCCCCTTCGTTTTCTGTTGAACGTGATAATCGCCCACGAGGAAGTGAGCTTGCCTTAAGGGTGTATAAATCTGTTAAGGGGATGGAGATTGCAGGCTATGGTCACACCGGTTATACAAGGCAGCCCACCGCGACAGATTCTCTTGGAAGACCGCGCTACAGTAAAATGAATGCCTATGGCGCAAGTGTTGTCGCGCCTCTGGGGCGGGGGATAGCAAATGCGGAATACGTTTTCTACAACAGCCTTGAAGACATGGATGGAAGTGACGGGCAAATAGCGAATGATCAAAGTCGTTTCTTACTAGGCTATAGCCAAGAAATTGCCGCAAATCTTACCGGTGGTTTGCAGTGGTACACCGAGTACTTACACAATGCGGATTGCCTAAATAGAACAGTCTCGTCTTCTGAGCGAGTTCAAGAAAAATACCGCCATTGGGTGACGACCCGTTTAACGTGGTTAGCACTTCGTCAAACACTGACGTTAAATACTTTTCTGTTTTATTCACCCAGCGATAGCGACGGATACCTAAAGACTACAGTGGCTTATTCGCCCACCGACAAGTGGCAAGTGAGAGCGGGGGTGAATGTCTTTTCAGGTAAGGATAAATATACGTTTTGGGGGCAGTTTGAAGACGCAAGTAATGCGTTTGTTGCCTATCGATTTTATTTTTAATCTTCTTCAATATTTAAGGAGTTCGTTATGTCACAGGAAAAAGCATTAACTGCATTTGCAGGGTTCATGGTGTTGTTATCTGTAGTCCTAACCCATTTTGTTCATGCAAACTTTATGTGGTTCACCGTGTTTATCGGCGCAAACTTATTTCAACAAAGCTTCACTGGCTTTTGCCCAGCAACGCTATTTTTTAAACATGTACTTGGGCTTAAAAGTGAACGGGAGTTGGCGTGTCCTGCAGACACTTCTACTTCTCGATAGAAAGCCGCTGACTTCTATAATCAAACGAGCGCGCTGGGTATACTAGCTTATTCAACAGTGTTAAATAAGCTAGTTGCCCCGGCTACTCTAGCTTCGCTCTCTACCAAGACCCATACATGGGGTTTGGCAGAATAAAAATCTCTGTGCCCACTCGTGGCATGAGTGACTGAACGTTGGCAGATTCTTGAGTTACGCCGCCTACATCTTCAATGTTGTCCCCAATTTGCATGATAATAGTGTGAGGCACAGCCCACGTAGACGTCGCGTCTTTAGACGTATTTGAACATGCGATCTTGCCTTGGGTAAGCTGCATTCTGCGCAAGTCCTTGTCATTAACCATACCTTCTTGGCCTACCGCTTCTTTGTCTTCAGCAGTGCGGCCAACAACACAGGTATTACTCGTGGTAAGCGGTAAACCTTGCGCCAAGAGGTTATTCCACGTGTGACTATCAAGTGTTTTATCGCGATTCGTAATAAGCGCCACCTTGCCATTTCGTGCAACAACTTCATCGATGAAAGCGGCTACTCCCGGTACCAGTGTAGCCTCTTCACGCTTTACCCAATCAGCCCAGCTTTTTGACGAGTAGCCCAAACCTACGCTTTCGCGCTCTTTCTGGTATGTGCTGTTATCTAATACAGTTTCATCAACATCCATAACCACAACGTCGCCATCGGCAAAGCGCGTAGGTAGTGCTGCAATAGCTTGGTTATACACAAAGCTGGAAAGAACAGGGTACTCTTTGCTGCTGGTTTGATACACCACGGCGTTCGAAAGGGTATGTGTTTTTACACCAGCAAGCGGGGTTGAGGGCGCAGACGAGCACGCCGCAATAGCTGATACTGCAGCGCCTATGCACGCTGCTTTGCTGATGTAAGAGAGTTTGTTAAGAGATAACAATGTTATTTTCCTTTTATCGTTTTTTCTGCCTAAGGGTTTCAACACCATAATTACCCCTGAACTTATCGATAAACTGGGCCTGATATTTCAGCAATGGCGTCGTGTGCATGCAGACTTTCTTGATGTTCTACTTTTACACGAAAATAGGTAGCTTGGTAATACGTACTTAACGCTTCATGCAGTCGCCTTACCGAATCTTCTACAAACATTAGGTTTTCAGCATTACGCTTGGCAAACGCCTGTTCATCTTCACGCTTAACTGCGGTTTGAAGCGGTGTGCCTAACGCGTTTTCTATCAGGTCAATAATTCCAATAAAATCGGGGATCTCGTTGTCGCTTAAATCTAGGGTTATATCGGCAAAGGAACGCTGTGCATGCGCCGTGGCGATGCTGGCTTGTTTAGAAGCGAGCCAAGCGCCCATTTCTTCTACGGATAAACCTTTTCCTTCGAATTGCTGCACAAACACTTTTGATAACGCCTTGCGAGAGAGGGAGGCCGAACAAGGACAAGTACTAGAGTACGGTACTCTTAACTTAAGCTGTGCCTCATAACGTTCAGGTGATCGTCTTACGCAAAGTGAAGCAGGGTACGATTGATATCCTGACATCCTACTTATGAGCGCCGGACGCGACACGGTGAGGTCAAAGTGTAAATTAAGCTGGGCGCTGTTGCTCAGCCCATCTTGAGACTCGATAAGCGCGTTCATTAACGACACAAGTGCCGACTTATGTAAGTCTTGGTTGCTCAAATACCGCTGCAGCAGATTGTATAAACGAGACATGTGAATACCTTTGGCATTGGGATGATCTAAACTTACTGTTACATCAACCGTAGCCTTACTGGCTAAGCGCTCACCGCGTCTACCTAAGATGTGTAGGGGTATGGCAATGCCCTGCATACCAACTTTATCAATAACCGGAACTTGCGCAGTAGATTGCTCGGTGGTGACATCGGGAAGTACCGTATTGGGAGAATTGAAACTGGCCAAAATTACCTCTGAATGAGCCCTTAACAACGACTTACATCACTATCTTTTAAAAAGCAGATCGCTTTTGATGAAGTAATGAAACAATAGGTGATGGGGTTGTGCTGTGCTTTGCGCAAATAGCAATTCGCACTTTTGATGCTACAGAGCATTTGTTAGATATTTAATTCACAGCGCTACTGACCCTGCCACACCCCTTGAGTGTTATAATATAACATTTAAATTGTTTGATTGATACATTATCACACTTTAAGTTTGCAAAGAGCCTGACAATAGCGCTGTTTTAAAGCGCCATTGGCGTATGACGTTAATCGCCGGAAAAGCTGAAGCTCAGATTATTTAATGGGCATCAGGCTCAACTTTTAAAGCTACGCAAAATCCAGTAAGTCAGTACCAAAAAAGTTATCAATGACACAGCGCCATTCACCACTTGCATCCCTTTGCAGAACGTAAACGGCGCGCTTACCCTCGCAGGGTAGGGCGTTGGGTGTTGCTTTGGGGACAAGGTAAAGCTTAGCGACGACTAGCGCTACGTCACCGGCTTGTATAACCCGTTCATCCCCAGTTGTAACAAAATGATCGGGCATGAATTTCTTTTGAAATTTAAGCAGGGCTTCAACAAAGTCGCGCTGCGTGGCATGTTCTTCAGCGGCTTGGTTTTGCGTTGAGCTGGACATAGGGGTCGCGACCACTGTTGCATCGCTAGCATAACATTGGGATAAGGCGTCTTGATCGCCGCGGTTTACTGCGTCATGCAACTGTTGTAACACGTGAGATATTGGATTGTTCATGGCTGTCGTTCCGTTATTTTTACCGCAAGACGAGCCAATAAAAAACCCGCCTTTGCGGCGGGTTTAGTGAATTCTATTTACGCACTAGCTAACCCGCTCATTCCTTAGAATAGCGAGAATAATAATCAGCGCAGACGCTGAGTAAGCAGTATGTGTATTCGTGTTTTTAGGCATAGTATTTAAAAACAGTGCGCTGCTAGTGAGTATTTAATGACCCGAGTATCCTGTGCATAATGAAGAAAGTCAATGGGTTTTTAGGTGTAGAAATTAGACCCATGCGAGTGGGTGGGCAAGCGGTAAGTGTAAGATGTAAGGTCTCACGCTACTCTAGGCTTCAAATATGGTAATGCGAATAATCGAGCCCTGCTTTAAACAATCATAAATATCTTTATCAGTGAACCCGCTATTGCGGAGAAGTTGCCTGGCAACTAGCTTAGCGCCTTTTGTACACTGCTTGTCACGTATTATTCGAAGTGCTTTGTTTAAATAACTAATAGAAGGCATGATAAATAACCTTACGCGCTAGGCGTGAGTTTTGTATGATATTTAAACGATATGTTTTGGTGTAATGATCACTCAAACCATACAAACTGTGTTACGAATTAAGGTGGAATTTGACCCTTGGAGTTACTTTATAGCTGGTTAACGGCCAATGATGCGCTGTCGATGTCATCATCAGTAGTACTTGTTGTTACCTCCTTCTTTACGTCGATGATGACAGCAACGCTGGGTATTGGTGGCGGGGTCTTATTACTGGCAGTAATGGCCGGTACTATGCCAGTCAGTGCGCTGATCCCGGTTCACGGTTTAGTACAGCTTGGTTCAAACGGTAACCGTGCACTGATGACGGCAAGGCATATCGACTGGAATATGCTGAAGTATTTTTCTTTAGGCGCAATCGTTGGCGCTTTTTTGGCCTCGTTTGTTGTGGTTCAGCTGCCGTTGGTTATTATTCAATTTGCGGTTGCCGCATTTATTTTATTTCTGGTGTGGGGGAGTAAACCCAAAGCACAAGAAATGAACCCCGCGGGTAGAACATTGGCAGGGTTGGTAACCACGCTGGTTTCAATGTTTGTAGGTGCCACAGGGCCTTTGGTGGCGGCATTTGTACACCGAAATAATTACAGCAAAATGCAGATTACCGGCACGTTTGCCAGCTGTATGACACTGCAACACGGCCTTACAGCGTTTGTTTTTACCTTTGTAGGGTTTTCTTTTGCCCAGTGGGCCGGGCTAATCATTATTATGATTGCCAGTGGTGCGCTCGGCACATTCATCGGCTTGAAAGTATTAAAGCGTGTCCCAGCTGAAAAATTTATGCTGGCGTTCAAGATAGTGGTGACACTGTTGGCCCTGCGGCTCTTGTGGCAGGCATTCTCAACCTTATTTCCCGCTGTAATCTGACACAGTTCTTTACCTTCAAAATACTTACGTTAGTGCATAAGTTTTCATTTCTAGCGTTTAAAACGGCATGTGTATCAGACATTACGAGTAGATAAACCAGCGAAGGAGAATCACTGGTTTATCTTTATGCCTTTTGGAGTTTGAGTTTTAAACGGTTAGAACCTGTAGCTCAGCGATAAATGCCACTCTCGTCCCGCAGCGGGTACTCGCTCACCTACTGCAACATCAGTATTCATCACGCGGTTAATTCCTGCTGTGTGTGGCGTAGTGTTTGTCAAACAGGTTATGAACGGTTGCCGTTACCTGAAGGTTTGACTGTGCATTATCTATAAGGGTGAAAAGCCCCGTAATATGCACTAATCCATATCCAGCGGTAGTGTTTTCACTTTGTAGCGCTGAAACGTGGTTTTGTGCTCCTGCCAATTCTGACGTTAATTGGAGTGCCATTGGCACATCAAGCAGCTGTGTATCCCACTGAATGGTGGTGATTAGCTGTTCGGGGGCGATACGAAACAACGCATCGTCGATATCGTCGCGATTACCGTGCTGAACACTTGCTACTGCGTTAAGCTTCACGTTATCAAACACATTACCCGAAACAGTCAGATCTGCCCCTTTGATTACGGCGTCTGTATTAGTCCACTGAAATGGTGTTGTGCCTGCCATCATGGTAGAGACCATATTGGCAGCCATATTCGTGCTGGGAGAACCAGTAATATAGTCTTCAATATCTTGATAAAAGAGACGAGGAGAAACTGACCAGCTTTTGAAACGGTAATCAATACCCACATCTATCTGGCGTGCAGTTTCGTTGTCTAGAGCCAAGTTACCAATGTAGTTAAATCCGTCTGCCATTCCCCCAGAAATACCAAGAGGTAGCCACGTATAGCGCTCGAAGTAAGTAGGGGCACGGTTTTTCTGCGATACGCCAAGGACAACATCGACATTGTCGCTGGCGTGATATCGCGTGCTAGCGGCAATATCTAACATGTTATAGCTCTTACTGCGTTCTGCCGCGTTGAAATCATCAACGAGTGAAGCAATGGCAGGGTTCATCATAACCATATTAGAACCGGCTAGCCCGGCATCCATGTCAACACGTGTATATCGGGTACCAATTGTTGTTGAAAAGGATGCTTTATCTCGCTGCCATTCTGCGTACACGCTGGCTGTGTCTTTTTCTACGTTGGTAAAGTTATCAACGAAGAACATGCCGTTATTAGGGTTGGTGATGGTCGAGTTATTCCTGCTGTGGTGCAGATTGGCACCCAGTTTGAGGGCGCCTTTATAAAATGGCATTACATAGGTGGCATCTACACCTTGAGCAATAGCATCAGCGTTATTCTCTCTCGCCATGTCGGCAGACATCACCATGCGCTGTGAGAAGTTGTCCATGGCATGTTGGTTGCTGTTGCCAAACCAGCTTAACGTGAAGAACTCCCTATCGTTTGCGTTATAGCGATAGCCCAGTCGATACCAAGCGGCATCAATAAAACCAATGTCCATGGCTAAAGCAGGGGTGCCGCTTTCGTTAGTATTAAGTTGCTGAAAACTCACATCGATTTGGTGATTGCCCCACTCGACGCCCGCCCTAAACTTACCGCCATTTCTTTGGTAATGGCTGTTTGGTATAACGCTGTTATCTCCCGACTCTTGTTCGTCGCGCTGCTGATGAGTGAAGGCGCCGCTAACAAAAGCCTGCTCACTCTTATAAAATACATTGCCTTGGTATTGCTGACCGCTCCCCGGAGATATTGCGCTGGCACTTACGCTACCGCTAAAGCCTGTATTCAAGTCAAAAAGTGCTGAGGCATCAGAGTGAATGCGAAGCTTTCCGCCTAGCGTCTGCACACCTGCACTTACTGGCACAATCCCCCGGTAAAGGGTGGCGGTCAGTCCTGGTTCTGGCAGCACATGAGAAAGGGGCGAGTCCATGGCGTTTGGTCCTGCTCCAGCAATATCAACGCCATCAATGCTTACGCCAACTCGGTCACCATAAAGTCCTCTATACTGAATAAGCCCAGTGACTGGGCCGTTTCGGGATATCGACACGCCAGGTAATGTGGCAAGCTGATCGCCGAAGTCAGCGTCAATATTGCTGGTAGCACTAACAGACTCTTGCTCGATATTTTGCGTGCTAAGGGAAAGCGGTGTGCCAATAACGGTGACCACTTCTGTCGAAGTGTTATCGGCCAAGTCGATGGTGTTTGCGTAAATGTGTACGGGCGCGCACGCAGTGAATACGGCAAGCGCAATGATAGATTGCTTCATAACATTCCATTTTAAAAAACGAGTGTTGTGCATGGTGAAAGCATGCATGTTCAGTGTGTTTTGGAGGTTGTTATGCGTGTGGTGGGGCACGACTTAGCGGCGCCGCGTAAGCAAAATCTGTAAAGGGCTTAGCCGCTAAACGCGCGACTAGAGCGCGATAGCGAACTAGTGATATCAAAGGTAATGTGGCATGTAGTGGCTCGTCAACCTGAGGTAAGTCGGCTAATGTGCCATTGGTACAGTCAACGTGCTCGGCGGGTGCTTTGAGCAGTTCGGGGCTAACAAAAACGAACTCACCTTCAAACTCAGTGGCGCTAATTGAAATGTAGCGCATGGTCTTGCCAGTACAAATAAGTTCAATATCTTCACCTACAAACGCACGTGCTTGCTGCATAGTATGGGCAGCAAGGCCAAGTGCTAATGCATTTTGCAAAAGCATACAAAGGCAAAGTGTTAGTGTAAGTAGGCGTCTTAAAGTCATTTTTCTTTATCTGGTTAGCGCCTTTTTATCATAGCCTGCGTTTTGGTAATTTTTCTACCTATTATTTTTTACGTATCTCCAACCCCCGCTTTTTTCAGCTTTCTGTAAAGTGTACGGGTACTCACTCCCAGCGCTTGTGCAAGTTGCTGGGTATCGCCTTCAAAAGACGTGTGAACCTGACGTAAGTATTGGCGTTCCAATTCGTCTAAGGTCACAACGTTACTGTGAGATGAAGAGGCATCATTGATAGCATCAGAGCTTATGTTATCGAGCTCGGGTAAGTCTGTATCGTAAATAACGGTTTCATCAGCCAGTAAAATAGCTTGGTCTACAATGTTTTTGAGTTCGCGAATATTGCCTGGGAACGGGTAGTTGGTTAGTTTTTCTAGCGCGTTTTTATGAAACCGTTTTTTCTCTTTAGACATTGCCAAAAAATGAGCGGCTATCAGTGCTATATCTGATTTTCTTTGTCTTAAAGAAGGGAGGTTGATAGGAAAACCGGCAATGCGGTAGTAGAGGTCCTGTCTGAATTCGCCCGTTTCCACCATATGCTTTAAATTTTTGTGTGATGCACACACTAAACGAAAATCAGCCTTTTTAGACACTGTGCTTCCTACGGGCCGATAAGTTTGCGACTCGAACAGCCGCAGAAGCTTTACTTGTGTGGAAAGTGGGATATCGCCGACTTCATCAAAAAACAATGTGCCGCCTTCCGCTGCTTCTACGAGCCCTTTCTTATTTGTGGTTGCGCCTGTAAATGCCCCTTTTTCATAACCGAATAGTTCGCTTTCAAGCAGCGTGTCAGACATGCCGGTACACTCGATGACAACAAATGGTTTGCCAGCACGGTGACTACTCGAGTGAAGTGCTTGGGACACCAGTTCTTTACCCGTGCCGGTTTCGCCAAACAATAGTACTGAAATATCTGAGTTAGCGGCGCGATTTATTTTGTTTAGCATTGCTTTAAATGCCTCTGATTCGCCGACCATCTTTCCTGCTGAAGGTCGGTTTGAGGCAAACGACAGCTTATCAAGTATTTCCAAGTAACCTAATAATTCTTCGCTACCGTCGAAGATCGGGCGCATGAGGATGTCGCAGTAGCTTTGACCCTCACTGGTGGTATGAACGTGTACTACGCTAGCCGCTCGTCCTGTGGCTTTACTCTCTTGCATTGGGCAATGCTCGCCGCACTTATCGCAAGGTTTGTTGTTGCGGTGAGAGACTTGATAGCAGGTACTAAAGCCAAGCTTTATATCCACAGGGTAGGTGTCTCTGTAGGGCTGGTTGACAGCTTCAATAACGTAGCTTGGGTTAATGAAGATTGCGGGTTTATCTATCGCATCTATCATCGCTTGTACTATGGATATATTCATGGGTGGCTGAATATTAGTTTGTTCTAATTTGATTTTGGCAATTTATCATATTGGCATAGAGCTTGTTCATTGTTTGAGACAAACGACAATACTTCGGTAGAAATTCATTCAGTTCCAAAGAGAGTTTTATAATGAAAAATAGCGTAATGCTGGTGGCGATAAGCTTATTGGCAAGTAGTGCTCATTCATTGGCAGATACAGTGACTGCCAATGAGAAAAAAAGTGAAAACAGTGTACAGGAAAAAGTCAAAGAAGCGCGATTACACGCAAAAGCACTGGGAGGCGCGCTAAAGTCACGACTACAGCAAGCAATTCAATCCGGAGGGCTAGAGGCTGGCGTTAATGAATGCCAGATTGCTGCGGCTCCTATTGCTCTGGCGCTTAGTCAAAACGGGTGGGAGGTTGGGCGTACCGCGCTGAAAGTAAGGAACCCAAACAATGCGGCAGATCAATGGGAGCGTGAGCAGTTAGCGTGGTTTTCACAATTACTGACCAAAGCTAAGCAAGACAATTTGGCCCATAAAAGACCCCTTGAAACTTATCAATACGATAGCGAAAGCGGTAAGTTTAGGTACATGATGGCTATTGAACAAGGTCAGGTGTGCATGGCATGCCACGGAGCCAATGTGGCACCTTCAGTAAAACAATCCATTCTAAAGCACTATCCCAATGATCAAGCTACAGGGTTTGAATTGGGTGATTTACGGGGTGCATTCACAATCACATATACACCCTAACGCGCCCTATTCTCTACCTCTCAATGTTCACCTACGTGACCTTTCTCTTGTGCCATATTTGTCACCTAAATGACAAATATGGCGAATGCATCGCCATCAATTGTTGCGTTGGATCAATAAGCCACACGCTCGGTCGTGGAATAATTTATCTGCACAGTACGAAAATACCGCCGTTTATCGGTAATTGCGCTTTAGCAGCCAAATTACTGATGTATGGCATAAACCGTGCTCTTGCCATGCGGCATATTCATGTGTTCATCACTGAATTTTAAACCACTTTTCTGCTAAGCGTTTAACGCGCACACGAAATACAAGGGAGATAACCCATGAGCGATACGTTAATAGAACTATCGCGGTGGCAATTTGCATTAACTGCAATGTTCCACTTTATATTTGTACCCTTAACTTTGGGGCTTAGTTTCTTACTTGCCATTATGGAATCGGTATACGTAATGACGGGTAAAGAAATTTATAAGCAGATGACCCAATTCTGGGGAAAGCTGTTTGGAATTAACTTTGCCATTGGAGTAGCCACAGGCTTAACCATGGAATTCCAGTTCGGAATGAATTGGTCTTACTATTCTCACTATGTAGGCGATATCTTCGGTGCGCCACTTGCCATCGAAGGCCTAATGGCCTTTTTCCTGGAATCTACCTTCGTGGGGTTGTTCTTCTTTGGCTGGGACAAAATGTCAAAGGTGAAGCATTTGATGGCGACTTGGCTGGTGGCCATTGGTTCAAACTTCTCTGCACTGTGGATCTTGATTGCTAACGGCTGGATGCAATACCCGGTAGGCGCTGAATTTAATTTTGAAGCCATGCGTATGGAAATGACAAGCTTTGCTGAGGTTATTTTTAACCCCGTAGCACAGGTCAAATTTGTTCACACTGTATCAGCAGGTTACGTGACCGGCGCAATGTTTGTGTTGGCAATTTCAAGTTACTACCTGCTTAATCATAAGCATATCGCCTTTGCGCGCCGTTCGTTCGCCATAGCTGCTAGCTTCGGCCTAGCCTCAACGCTTTCTGTGATCGTGTTAGGTGATGAAAGTGGTTATGAGCTTGGTGATGTACAAAAAGTGAAGCTGGCAGCAGTTGAAGCTGAGTACGAAACCCATCCTGCACCTGCGCCGTTTACTGTGTTTGGTATTCCAAACGACGAAAAGCAGGAAACCGAGTACGCCCTTCAAATTCCTTGGGCAATGGGCATTATTGCTACCCGTTCGTTAACCGAAGAAGTAAAAGGTATTAAGGATCTTAAAGAAGAGAATCGCGAGCGTATTCTAAGCGGAATTAAAGCCTATGAAGTGCTTGATGATGTAAGAAACGGCACCGCGACAGCTGAGCAACGTACTGCCTTCGACCAAAATAAAGACAGTTTAGGTTACGCTATGTTGCTAGAGCCTTTCACTGAGAACGTTTCAAATCCTTCTGATGCCGCGCTTCAACAGGCAGTAGATTACAGCATTCCGCCGGTTGCCCCATTGTTTTGGAGTTTCCGCCTTATGGTTGTGGCTGGCTTTATTATGCTTGCGCTATTTGTGTGCGCCTTTTACTACAGCACTAAACACAAGATTACTAAGCCACGCTGGTTATTAAAAAGCGCGCTCTATGGTTTGCCGCTTCCTTGGATTGCCTGTGAGGCTGGCTGGTTTGTCGCTGAATATGGCCGCCAACCATGGTCAATTGCAGAGGTGCTTCCGGTGCATACGTCGGTATCTAATCTCGCCGTAAGCGACGTGGTAATAACCCTTGTAGCCTACAGTGCTTTCTACACCGGCATGTTCATTATTGGTTTTTACCTAATGAAGAAGTTTGCCAAGAAAGGGCCAGTTCCACCTGAAGATAAGCAGCCTGACACTGAATTTGATCTTATTGACCTTGATGAGCAAGGAGCAAAAGCATGATTGATTATGAACTACTGAGAGTCATTTGGTGGTGCTTGGTTGGCGTTCTGCTAATTGGCTTCGCGGTTACTGATGGCTTCGATTTGGGCGTTGGAGCACTGCTCACGCTTATTGGTAAAAATGACAAAGAGCGCCGCGTAATGATAAATACAGTAGGGCCGCACTGGGATGGCAACCAAGTTTGGTTTATTACCGCAGGTGGCGCTATTTTTGCCGCGTGGCCGATGATTTACGCCACTGCGTTTTCTGGTTTTTACCTTGCGCTGGCCCTCACCTTAATTGCCCTTTGGATGCGCCCGATAGGCTTTGATTACCGCAGTAAATTGCCTAACCCGCAGTGGCGGAAAGCGTGGGATTGGGCGCTATTTGCTGGCGGTATTATCCCAGCCCTTATCTTTGGTGTGGCGTTTGGTAACCTGCTGTTGGGCGTACCGTTTGAAATGGATAGTACGCTTAAGTCAACCTACACAGGCTCGTTCTTTGGCCTTTTAACACCGTTTGCGCTGGTAGCAGGCCTGCTTTCAGTGGCTATGTTGCTGAACCACGGTGCAACCTGGCTACAAATGAAAACCGATGGCTTTATTGAAGTTCGCGCACGTGCAGTATCGGTTGTGTTAAGCCTGGCTGGTGTCACGCTATTTGTACTTGCAGGTCTTTGGGTAGCCTTTGGATTAGATGGCTTCGTGATTACGTCGGCAGTCGATACCATTGCTACGTCAAATCCACTTAAGAAAGAGGTTGCCATTGAAGCTGGAGCTTGGGTGAGCAACTACAGCAAATACCCCCTTATGATGGCAGCACCTGTGCTGGGTATTATTGCGGGTCTGGCCTGTGCGCTTTTCTCTAAGAAAGGTAATGCAGGCATGGCGTTTGTATCGAGTGCGCTATTTATAGCAGGCGTTATCTTAACGGCTGGCTTTTCTATGTTCCCATTCTTAATGCCAAGCATCACCATGCCAGAAGCGAGCTTAACCGTATGGGACGCTACGTCTAGCCATATGACGCTAAACGTAATGTTTATTGTTGCCTGTATCTTTGTGCCTATTGTACTTAGCTACACGGCCTATAGCTTTTACGTAATGCGCGGACGCATTAAAAACGAAGACCTCGACCAGTCTCACACCATTTATTAAGGAGAACGCTATGTGGTATTTCGCTTGGATTTTAGGAGTTTTACTGGCGTGCTCTTTTGGCATTATCAACGCCATGTGGTTGGAGTCGACGGAAAATATGGATAGGCCCGAAGACTAGGTGTTTTAAATAGCGCGGAGTTCATCCGGTTTCAAACACGCCGTAAACCCATCCATGGGGGCTCTTCAACAGCGTCCCTGCTGCTGAAGGTTTGAAAACGGGTGAACACCGAGTCATCAGTTTAGTTGGCAGGTGTTGGAGCGTTCTTGCAGCCAGCCCACCACTTGGAAAAGAATGAAAAAGAAATGCGAGATTTGCTCTCGTTACTAAGTAACGAAAAAGATGAGTCAAAACCACAGTGATCAAAGAAAAAGTTCCCAACCGGCAAACGCTTAATGCGTGGTGCAATGAGATGGATAAGGCGCAGTCGCTTGGCTTGCGCACTTCGCTTATGGCGCAAGTAGTGGTTAAGTGTTTGTCGCTTTTTTCTTTGATTATTGGGTTCTATTATTTTTCTCATATTGCTCATGACTGGGTAGTAAACCAGTCTCCTGCAACAGCGAGTGATGTCACAGGACTTGCCGTTTCTCTGGGGCTTAGCTGGCTGCTACAAGGCGCATTCAATGCCTTATCTAGTAGTGCAAGAATGCAGGTGTTAAACAAGCTCGAACAGCACCTACAACACGTATTCATTGAGCGTCAATATGCGCTTATTCGCCAGCACTCGGTTTACTATTGGCAAACGGTGTGGCTGCAGCACTTACAGGCTTTTGCTGACTGGGCACTTGAATATCGAGTGCAGCAAATGATTGCAGTTGTTGTCCCCTTGTTTGCTTTAGCCGTTATCTTTTATGTGAACCCCGTTATAGGGATTGGTCTATTACTAACATTGCCGGTAGTGCCGCTTTTTATGATCATTGTGGGCAAGGGAGCCGCAGCCCTACATCGAAAGCACTTTATCGCCCTTGAACGTTTGGGAAGTTTATTTACTGATAGGTTAGCCGCGCTGCCGATGCTGACTAGCTATCAGGCGCATCAAAAACAAACTGCCCTGCTTAAAGATGCCAGTGAAAACTTGAATGCGCGAACTATGAAAGTAGTGAGCATAGCGTTTTTGTCCAACAGCGTGCTCGACTTCTTCGCAACACTCGCGGTTGCACTTACGGCAGTATTTATTGGTTTTTCACTGTTAGGCGAATTGAGCATTGGGCCAGAGATAACGCTCCAGCAGGGCTTATGGATATTGCTGACTGTGCCATTGTTACTCAGTGAAATGAAAAAGTTGGGGCAGGTATACCATCAGAAGGCGCAAGCAGAAGCAGCCAAAACTGAACTCGCGCCATTATTCTCGTGCTTCACGCAAAATCTTGCTTGTAGTGCAGTGAATCCGGTCCACGCTGACACAACCCACCATTATTCATCAGAACACGAGGTATTGCTTGCGGCTAAAAACCTTAAGGTTTTTGACATAAACGCCCCGCAACCTCGCTTGCCGAGCGGTAAGGATAAATCGGCTGTTGATGATACTCCTGCACTATTGCACGCTGAATCTCTAGAAGTATCAAAGGGCGATAAAATACTCATTAGCGGGCGCTCTGGTTCAGGTAAAACACTATTATTAGAAGCCTTAGGCGGTCAAAGGCCTAGCACACATACATTCAGTGAACCGGTAATTTGGATTACCCAGCACCCCGTGATCACGCCAGGTACCGTGCGTGAAAATTTGTGCTTAAACGACAACTATACAGACGACGCGCTTATGAAAGCACTAGAAACAGTAGAACTTGACGCGTGGCTGTCGTTATTGCCTTGCGGGCTTGATACGGTAATGACTGATTATCCGCTGCTTTCAGGTGGAGAAGCGCAACGGCTGTCGCTAGCGAGAGCGCTGTTGCGCAAAGACGATATATGGTTACTAGACGAGCCTACAGCCCATTTGCCAGATCCCCAGCATGCAAGATTGGCACAGTTAATTGAACGTTTGGGTAGAGACAAAACACTGATTTGGGCTTCTCACAAAGCACTCCCTGCAAACTGGTTTAACCGCTTTTGGACGGTATCGCGAAGCACGCCCGAACAAGACGCCATTTCCAACTCAAAGTCAAAATCAGAGGCAGGGCTTAAAAGCAAAATAGGCGCATTACAAGACGAGCACCTACAAGGCTGTAGCAGTGTGACGGCAACGAGCTTTAAGGCGAATGCCAATCAAAAGGAGTGTGGCCTTGATGAAAAGTAAACCGGCTTATCTCACGCTACTGCTTGCTCTTTTACACGGTGTGGCAGGAATAACTATTCTTGTTATTTCTTCGTGGTTTATTGCTATCAGCGCTATTGCACCTGTAGGTTTTAATTACGTTACTCCGGCGGTGGTCATTCGCGCGCTAGCACTACTTCGCATAGCATCTGGGTATGCCAGTATGTGGGTGGGGCACAACGATTTACTTGCGCGTATCGCAGGGGGGCGACTACGTGTTTTTAGGCAACTTGAAAACAGTAAAATTACCGACAAAGCCTTCACCACAGAAGCGTTAGCACAGCATACCGAAGAGCTTGCCAGCCGTTGGATTGCATGGATAGCTCCGCTTTCTAACATCACATTTATATTCACAAATCTTTGCGTTGTTGCAGTATGGTTTAATCTTCCTGGCACCTCGTTTTTAATTACGCTTTTTGCTATTTGGCTCTTCATCGTTGTGCTGCAAGGCTTTATTGGTTTAAACGTTGCGGAAAAAGCGACAAAGGAAAATAAAGTGTTTCGCCAAGAGTCAGCCGACTTCCTTAACTGCAGCGCTTTATGGCACTTAAATAAAACAATGACAGATAAGCCGCAGGAAGAGGGTGGGCATGTGATCAATAGTGTGCCGAGTGCTGACAGGGTGTGGCGACAACAAACTACGCATAAAGACAAAGCGCAACGCGCGAGCTGGTGGTTTCAAGGCGCGGCATTTTTCGCGGTAGTGTTAGTCATGTCGGGCGCAGTAAGTCCAATATCTGACTTTTCGTATATGCCTATTGCTATTGTTGTGCCCATGATATTGATGGCTGCGCCTGATTGGGCTGGTGCAGCTTTTCACAGCATTACCAAGTTTGCACAGCACAAACAAAGCGCGAAAGCCCTTAAGAAGCTCAAAACCTCACCCATTAAACTACTTGAACGCACCGAACTGCACCATTCACTCACGTTATCTGGCTATACTGCCAAAAATAGACGCTTACCTCTGGTTAGCGCTACATTTCCAGCCACTGGCATCGTATGTATATCCGGGCCGTCAGGCTGTGGTAAGTCATCTTTGCTTCAGTCAATTGCGGGGGTTGTGCCTTCTACTGGACTTAAAGAAGTGGATGGCATGCGTATAGCCGATGGCTTAATTAAAAACTGGCGCTATGTGGAACAAGAGCCAATAGTGCTTTCTGGCAGTGTCTCATCAAATTTAGACCCTGCCGGAATGGGTATTCCCCTTGATGACATGACTAACCTGTTGGCTCAATTAGGGCTAGAGGCACTGTTGCCACTGTCGATTTGGGTTGGCAAGGCGGGTAGGACGCTCTCTGGGGGAGAGCGTAAGCGACTAGCCTTAGCGCGCGCTATTTTATCTCACGCAAAAGTGTTGCTTGTTGATGAACCCTTCGAGGGCTTGGATGTGGCTACTCAGCATAAAGTGTGTGAGGTATTAAATCGCTACGCTGCCAACCATCTCATCCTAGTTGCTTCTCACGTTACGCCAAGCGCGTTAAATGTATCATCAACACTACTATTAGAAGAGGCGAGAATGGATAACCATTGTGCAGGTCAGCATGCTATCAGGTTGCCTTAATATACAGGATTGACCTCAGCTAAGCGGATCGCTCAAATTCTTCCGTGATTTCTTCCAACGTTCTTCCTTTTGTTTCTGGGAAGAACTTAGCAACTAATATCAGGCTGACTAAGGCGAACCCGCCGTAAATTGCAAACGTGGCCGCGGCTCCCAAGTTGGCCAACTCCCAAGGGAAAGCAACTTGAACTAGAAAACTGGTGAGTGAATTCACCATGCCCACTAATGAAATAGCCAAAGCGCGGGTTTGATTCGGAAAAATTTCAGCAAGCATCGCCCACATCACAGGGCCTAGAGACATCGCGAACGAAGCAACAAACGCAATGATGCCAAACAACACTAAAGGTGCATTCATATTAATACTGCTAGTTAGCAATGGTTGCTGATACGCATCGTATTCGTCGCTGGTAAGTGTGGTCTTTAGCGTGCGCTTAAACTCAACGTCTGAATAGTAAATATCGTTGGTTAGTGGAGTTAGCTTTATTGCCACACTCGGCGCATCTTGCTGTATTTCGTTTATGGCCGTTTGCTGCACTTGATATGTCGCCTGTTTAAAGCCATAGGTACAAATAGACATGCTGATCACTACGCCAGTTAAGCCAATCAGCAGCAGCGGTTTTCTTCCCCATTTATCAATAGTTAGCATAGCAACCACGGTAAATGCTACGTTAACCAAGCCAATCCATACAGCTTGCATAAATGCCGCATTGGTACCTACACCGCTTTGTTCAAAAATCGTGGGCGCGTAAAAAAAGATAACGTTAATGCCGGTAATTTGCTGAGCAATGGCAATAATAATGCCGACCATTAACGGAAATCGCATGGCCTTCGCCTTTAGAAAGCCTAGGCGTTCACGAAAAGGCCACGACTTTTCTTTAAGTGAAGACGCTATATCTTCAACAAGAGCGCTGGCTTGGGCTTTGTCGAATAAGCGGTTTATAACCTGTTCGGCTTCCTCGTGTTGGCCTTTCAATACCAGCCACCTAGGGCTACATGGAATAGTAAACAGTAAACCAAACCATAATGCAGCGGGAATAACCTCCAAGCCCAGCATGTAGCGCCACAAATGCGTATCTATACCCCATTCAGCAACCCAACCTGCACCGCTATTGCTGAGCTGCAACAGGTAATAGTTGGTGAAATAGGATAGGGCGAAGCCAAATACAATGTTTAGCTGGTTCACCGAAACCATTTTTCCTCGGTTTTCAGGGGCGCTTATTTCCGAGATATACAGCGGGGCAATGATCAGCGAACAAAAGGCAATGCCGCCAATAAAGCGAGAAAGCACTAATAGTTCGAAATTAGGGGCTAAGGCTGAGCCGACAGAAGAAAGCAGGTAAAGGAAAGCGACAAGAATGAGTGCTTTGCGTCTGCCAATAGCGTCGCTAACGCCGCCTGCAAATAGCATGGCTATAAGCGCACCTAGTGTCGGAGAGCTTACGACGAAGCCTTGCTGCCAGTCGCTCAGATTAAATTCGGCATCGATAAAGCCATTGGCTCCTGCTATCACACTGGCATCGAAGCCAAAAATAAACCCTCCAAGAGAGACAATGAGTGTGTAATACAGCGACGGAGACAGGGCTTTATTCATTTTATAATTTGCCTAATGTGTCCCTATTTACTACTTCGGGTTCAAATAAGTGCTCAATAGGAATGGGGCTTTTTATGTCATAAACATGTTGTAGCACCCAGTAAGCAGCCATTTCTCCCATAGCATGAATAGGGTTATTAATGGTAGTAAGTTTTGGATAAAGGTAGCGCGAAAACAGCACATTATCGAAACCGATTATGGAAAGCTGCGAAGGGATATCAAAACCCGATTCTCGTGCAGCGGTCATTGCGCCAGACGCCATTTCGTCGTTAGCACATACCAAAGCTGTAAATTGAGGGAATGCCTTTTGAAGATGCTGCATACCCTCTTGGCCTGATGACTCGTGGAAATCGCCTTCAAAGACGCTCGCTTCATCAAAAGTTAGCCCTGCTTCTTGAAGGGCTCTTTTGTGACCTGCCAGGCGATCGCTCGCATCCTTTTTAAATAGCGGGCCGCTAATGTACGCAATCTTTTTATGGCCAGCATCAATAGCGGCTTTCGTTGCCATGTAACCGCCTCTTTCGTTGTCCACAACAAAGCAGTTTTCCTCGAGTTCTTCCACTTTACGGTTTATGACAACAACGGGGATTTTACTGTCTACTAATGTTTTTAAGTACTCATCAGATACCGCTTCAGCGTGAAGAATCAAGGCATCGCAACGGCGGCTTTTTAAAAACTCAATAGCTTCGTGCTCGCGCTTTTCATCCACATGACCGGCGGTAATAATAACGTGCTTACCATTTTGTTTTAGCACATGTTCTACCGTACTCATCAGGTCGCCAAAGTAAGAGCCGTGCAGTTCTGATACGAGCAAACCGACGCTGTTAGTGCGGTTTGACGCAAGAGATTGAGCGATGGCATTGGGTTGATATCCCAACGATGCCATAGCATCCTCTACTTTTTTGCGGGTGCGCTCGCTTACCTTCGCGTTGCCATTCATAACGCGAGAAACGGTAGCTAACGAAACACCTGCGGCCTCTGATACTTGGTAAATTGTTGCCATACGGTTTGGTACTTGTCCTTATTTGATACCGCTAATGTACCCATTTATCCGGCTCTTAACCAGTTTTGAATAAGCCAAAGCGCTTTGTTTTGGCATACGTTTTTGGGTTTCGTAGTCGACATAAACTATGCCGAAACGCTTTGAATAGCCCAGCGCCCACTCAAAGTTGTCCATTAGGCTCCATGCAAAATATCCGCGTATGTCTACGCCTTTTTCTATTGCCTCATTTACCGCATTTAAATGGGTGTGGAAGTAGGCGGTACGCCCATTGTCCAACACTTCCCCATCTATGAGCTCATCATCCATTGCTGCTCCGTTTTCAGTGATATAGATAGGCGGTAAGTCGTAACGTTGGTGCAAATCAACAAGCAGCTCGGTAAAGGCATCAGGAGTGATTTCCCAGCCCATTGCGGTTAATTCGGTTGTGGCTGGAGGCACAATTTCAAACCAACCATTGCCATCACTTTGATACACAGTGCGGGTGTAATAATTAATGCCTAAGTAATCAATTGGTTGGCAAATAATAGCCATATCACCTTCCGCAATGTCTGGCTTAACGTCGGGAGCGAGCTTATCAATAATGTCTGGATATTTGCCTTCAATAATAGGCTTTAGATACCATTGATTGTGGTAATCATCGGCGAGTTTGGCGGCGTGTATGTCTTCGGGTGAATCACTTTTTGTATGGCAATTGCTAAAGTTAAGTACGATACCGTTTTGGCTTTTTGGGCAAACTCGGTTAAGCACCTTCAACGCTAAACCGTGAGCAAGCAATAAGTGATGCGCTGCCTTTCGACCATTTGCCACGCCTGTCTTTCCAGGTGCATGAATGCCTGACTCATACCCCAAATAGGCTGAACAAAATGGCTCATTTAATGTCGCGTAGGAGTGGACTTTTTCGCCCAACGCGTTTGCTACGGCTTCAGCATATTTTTCGAATGCATAGGCTGTATTGCGATTAAGCCAGCCACCGTTGTCTTCAAGGTGTTGCGGTAAATCCCAGTGATAAAGCGTCACGAACACTTTCATGCCGCGCTTGATAACTTCATTGACTAAGTTTACGTAAAAGCGCATGCCCACTTCGTTTACGCTACCGTCCTGTTTCATCACTCGTGGCCACGAGATAGACAGTCTATAAGCATCAACACCAAGAGAATCAATTAGCTCTACATCTTGTTTCCACAAATCTATGTGGTTACAGGCAATGTCACCGTTAGTGGCATCAGTAATGGCATTTTTCTTTTCGCAGAACGTGTCCCAAATACAATCTAATCTTCCTTTTCTGTCTCCCTCTATTTGGAAGCTTGATGTAGCCACACCAAACAAAAAGTCTTTCGACAACATCATTGAATTGGATGGAAGGTTAATTTCTTGCATCGTGGGTATGTCCTGACTATAACAATTTTTTCATATTAACCCTGCGCTAGACAGGGCAAATAACATCATATTTACATTGAATTCGATTACGCTTCGTGTAATTATCTCTTCAATGTAAGCGCTTACAAAATTACTTGAAGTTAGATGTAAGCGCTTTCAAATGTAAATTTATCATTAAATAGAAAAATAGCAACAGAGGTTATTCGTGGACACACCAGTGCAGCCTAATATTTCAAGCGCCCAAGAGGCAGAGGCAAACGGTGGGTACCGTTTTGCGCTTATCTCACTCACCACGCTGTTCTTCATGTGGGGTTTTATTACCTGTTTGAATGACATCCTTATTCCTTACTTAAAAGGTGCATTTAACCTTAGCTTCACACAAGCAATGCTGATTCAGTTTTGCTTTTTTAGTGCCTATTTCATTGTGTCACTGCCTGCAGGCATGGTGGTGTCGCGCATTGGTTACCAGAAAGGTATTGTACTTGGGCTCGCTATAGCCTGCGTGGGGTGCTTGCTGTTCTTCCCCGCTGCATCAAGTCAAATATACGGTATTTTTCTGTTAGCTCTTTTTGTATTAGCGTCTGGTATAACCGTACTTCAGGTGTCTGCCAACCCTTATGTAACGGCACTCGGCCACCCTAAAACTGCCTCGTCACGACTCACCATGACCCAAGCATTTAACGCTTTTGGTACAACCGTGGCTCCCTTCTTCGGTTCTTATCTTATCTACGGCGCTACAGGAGAGCACGGAGGCGGTACGCCAAGTGCATCAGACGTGCAAGTGCCTTACCTAATGCTTGCTGCATCACTGCTTCTTCTGGCTCTTATTTTCATGTATTTAAAGCTGCCGAAGCTAAATCACACCAGCGCAAGCACTGGAGTATTTAAAGGAGGTGCATGGCATCACAAGCACCTTGTTTTAGGCGCTGTCGGCATTTTTATGTATGTCGGCGCGGAAGTGGCTATTGGCAGCATGCTAGTGAATTATCTAGCGAGTCCGGCGGTTGGCGGATTAAGTGAGGCAGGGGCGGCCAAGCTGCTTGCTTACTACTGGGGAGGCGCGATGGTAGGGCGCTTTATCGGTGCTGTGGTCATGCAAGAAATCTCGGGTGGCTACGTGCTGGCGTTTAACGCTTGTGTGGCTATTGCGCTTATTTTGCTATCACTTTCAAGCACAGGAGACATAGCGCTGTGGAGCATTTTGGGAGTAGGTTTGTTTAACTCAATCATGTTCCCTACCATTTTTAGTCTTGCACTTCACCAGCTAGGAAAAGACACCCCACAAGGTTCAGGCATTCTTTGTTTAGCCATAGTTGGCGGTGCCATTATTCCACTGCTTCAAGGCATGCTTGCAGACACCGTCGGCGTTACGCTGTCATTTTTACTACCCGCTTCTTGCTACCTTTACATTGCCTACTATGGGCTTGTAGGAAGTCGCGTATCTCACATTAATACCACTGAAAAGTAACGAGGATAAATAATGCGAAAAAGTATAATCGCGAAAGTTGTTACCGGTGCATTGGTTGGCGTTTTAGTTAGTGCATGTTCAGCTGAAAAAAATACGGCTTCAGTCGATGATGTTGAGCCACAGCCAAGCAAAGCGAGCGCAGTGTGGCCTAAGCTTGATATTGAAGTTAAATCAAACCCTGCTGTCGAAACCAAGGTTGAAGAAATTCTGTCTACCATGACTGTCGAGCAAAAAATTGCGCAGATGATCCAGCCTGAAATTCGCAATATCACGGTAGAAGATATGCGCAAATACGGATTTGGTTCTTATCTTAATGGCGGTGGCGCATTCCCTAATAACGACAAGCACGCCACACCAGAAGACTGGGTAGCACTTGCAGAAAAGCTTTATCAGGCTTCCATCGATGACAGTTTGGACGGCTCGACAATTCCTACAATGTGGGGGACAGACGCAGTACACGGTCATAACAATGTTATAGGCGCAACCTTGTTTCCTCACAACATTGGATTAGGCGCTGCAAACAACCCTGAACTGGTAGAGAAGATTGCGCACATTACAGCTAAAGAGGTCATGGCGACAGGTATCGATTGGGTATTTGCGCCTACCGTTGCTGTGGTACGTGACGATCGCTGGGGCAGAACCTACGAGAGCTATTCTGAAGACCCAGCCATTGTTAGAGAGTATGCTGCTTCAGTGGTTAAAGGTCTTCAAGGGGCAGCTGACAAAGACTTCTTAAGCGACCAGCGTGTAATTAGCACGGTAAAGCACTTTGTAGGTGACGGCGGTACGGTTGGCGGTGATGACCAAGGTGACAATGTTGCCAGCGAACAAGAGTTATTTGATATTCACGCCCAAGGCTACGTGGGCGGACTAACGGCGGGCGCACAATCTGTTATGGCGTCGTTCAATAGCTGGAATGGCGAGAAACTGCATGGTCATAAGTACTTACTAACCGACGTACTTAAAGAGCAAATGGGCTTTGACGGGTTTGTAGTCGGTGACTGGAACGGTCATGGGCAAGTTAAAGGTTGCAACAACGAAGATTGTGCGCAGGCCATCAATGCAGGCTTAGATATCTTTATGGTGCCCAATGATTGGAAGGTGCTGTATGACAACACTCTTGCTCAAGTAAACGACGGCACCATCCCTATGTCGCGTATTGACGATGCGGTACGCCGAATTCTTCGAGTGAAAGTACGCGCTGGGCTTTTCGAAAAGCCAAGCCCGGCAAACCGCCCGTTATCTGGTGACCGTTCGCTTATTGGTAAGGCAGAGCATAGAGAAGTGGCGGCGCAAGCGGTGCGCGAGTCTCTGGTGCTGCTGAAAAACAAAAATAAAACCCTCCCGATTTCTGCAAGCAAACGCATACTGGTAGCGGGAGATGGTGCAGATAACATCGGCAAGCAATCTGGGGGGTGGAGCATCACGTGGCAAGGAACAAATAATACCAATGATGATTTCCCTGGCGGCAGCTCTATTTATGACGGTATTAAAGCGCATGTAGAAAATGCAGGTGGCAACGTACAGCTATCGGTTGACGGTAGCTTTGAAACTAAACCTGATGTCGCCATTGTGGTGTTCGGCGAAGAGCCTTATGCAGAAGGTCATGGCGATAGAGAAACCTTAATTTATCAACACGGTAGCAAGACGGATCTATCGTTGCTCGAAAAATTGAAATCTCAGGGCATTCCCGTGGTGTCGGTATTTATCAGCGGCCGTCCGATGTGGGTTAATGCAGAGCTAAATGCATCTGATGCATTTGTTGCAGCTTGGCTTCCTGGCTCTGAAGGTGCAGCGGTGGCAGACGTATTGTTTGGTGAGCAGGACTTTAAAGGCAAGCTGTCTTTCTCGTGGCCGTCAGAACCCCAGCAAATCGTTAACAAAGGGGATGAAACCTATGAACCTTTGCTGCCTTATGGCTTCGGCTTAACGTACAGCGATGACAACGTTCTAAGCGATACGCTAAATACTGAAATTAAGGTGAGTACGGACAGTAACAAGCCGATGGAAATTCTGAAGGGCTCGGTTGAGGCACCTTGGGTGTTATGGCTTTACTCTGGTGATGATTCTCTGGCAGTGAACGCAAGCACGCATACTGTTGGAGCAATTACTTATCGTACGGTTGATAAAGAAGTGCAGGAAGATGCGCGTAAAATAACCTTCGATGGCACTGAGTTCGCCGCCATGCGTTTTGCAAGCAAGAGCTTTTTCCGTGAAGATTTAAGTGCGCAATTACTTACACATGGTGCGCTTAGCTTCAACGTAAGTCGTCACTCAGACATCAATACACCTGTAACGGTAGGCATGAATTGTGAGGGCGAGGGAGACGCAGCAGGCAGCTGCTCAACTCAAATTGATATTAGCGAGCAGCTAAAGGCAATGCCAGCTGACACATGGACAAACGTAAGTATTGATCTACAGTGCTTTGTTAATGAAGGTATCGACTTTACCGGTCTTGTGGTGCCGTTTGAGCTGGGAAGTTCAGGGAAGGCTAGCTTGAGTGTGGCAGATATTCAGTTTACGCCCGAGGCTGGCAAATCGGCGAGTATAAATTGCCAAAACTGAGTTACTGACAAGTGACGAGTTGAGTGAAAAAATACCGCCATGATTATTTAATCATGGCGGTATTAACCAACGATAAACGCTCTTATTTTTGCTTTTCGCTAGGTACAGGTTGCCCGTACTTCGGAGAGCGAGGGCCATATAACAGGCCGTTATAGCTTTCAGCAGAAAGAAGTCGAGCAGAGGTTATAGCTGCAATATCAAATCCTCTATCTGTTACGGTTTCAAAAATTTGACTTACCGCTGCTTGTACTAGCATACCCACTAAACCGCCGCTGTTGGCGTTTTGCTGTTCTGCACTCGATGCGGTAGCCGCTCCGGTCCAAAGCATGTTTCCAGTCTCAAGATCTACAAGAGATGCTGTTACAGTTACTCGTGTTTCACTTGAAATAACCACATAGCTTGTGCCGTAGTCATCGATAGTGACGTAAAGTGCCGTGTCTGCACCGAATATCTCTTTTAGCTTAGTCGTCGGAACTGCTTGAATATCGGCGGCTTGCGTCAAACCATTATTGTTAAAGGTATGATTAACCATAGCGACAGGAAATACATAAAAACCTGATTCGGCAATTGGGGTAGCAAGCTGTGTCATAACACTATATGGCGCAATCACTTCAGGGGTATTATTCAACGGAGGTAAAATAATAACCGACGCAGGATTGGCAGCTTTAAATGCTGTGTAGTCGTGAGCAGGCGGCATGCTTACGCATGCAGACAAAGAGGTAATTAAAACAAGTGCACTAAGGATTCTAGCAAACATCAATTACGCTCCTTTAGCTGAATTAAGAAGGAAATCGATGTATTGCTTCGATTCTGGAAATAATTGCTTTTCTGTTTCGAAATGCGCTTCGCCTTGCAGAATATTTCCACTTTCGAAATACAGCATTCCAAGATGTGCATGTACACCAGGTGCAATATTTTTTCCGTTTGCCGCAGCGAGTTCAATAGTCTCTTCTAGAACCATAATTTGTTCTTCGACGGTCGTTTCTTCGCCTTTCAGGTAACTGTAAACGGCTTTATTATATTCACCGTAATAGTAAAGCGGCTCGGTAGTTTTACACCCTACAATTCCTAATGTTAGGGCTGTAAGTATTATTAACTTTTTCATTCTTAAATCTTCCATGCCCCTGATTCGATACCGTTAACTAAATTGTTAACCGATTCGCGGATGGCTAAATCAAGAACCTTTCCATTTAACGTGGCATCGTAGCTTGCTGTGCTGCCAAAGCCGATAACCTCTCTTTCTGAAAGACTGTATTCACCTGCGCCTGCGACAGAATAAACCACTTCTGACGTGGTAACATCGACCACGTTCAACGTTACTTTGGCATAAGCAATTTGCGATTTACCTTTACCGAGAATACCGAAAAGCTGCTTATCACCAATTGCTTTACGACCGAACTCAGTAACGTCACCTGTGATAACAAACTTTGCGCCAGAAATTTTTTGTTCTGTACCAGTACGCTGAGCTTCTTCAGCTAAGAGATTCATATTATCTCTATCTAAAACGCTGAAACGATTGGTTTGTTGTAAGTGGCTCATCAACGTGGTCTTAGCTTGGCTACCCAGACGGTCTTGGCCATTTGAGAAAATGCCGTTTTGGAAGCTAGAGCGATTTACGAACTGGCCGACAACGAGTTTTTTCTTTTCGCCTGTATACTGAGTGTTATAGCTATTTACTTTCGGTGTCTCAACTACTTGAGAAGATGTTGTTGCACATCCTGATGTGACGCCGATGGTGGCTAGAAGTGATACCGCTGATATAAACGTTTTATTATTAATCATATTCACATTAATCCCTTTATCCTGTGTGAAAGAGTGAGGCGTGTGTTCCTCAATAGAGATTCTATATCACAAACACGTATCGTTGGAGCTAAATTACAAAAAGCTTTCACGTTCAAGTCCAATGCTGAAAAAACACAATGCGAGGAGCCAACAAAGGTGATCGTATGCTCATGATTAAATGAAATTTCATTTGTTTTCGATAGATGAGAACGGTACCAACGGTCTCTTAACCAGCTATTTATCGATCTATTATGCAATTCATCCCGTAGCCAATCTGTAACATTAACAATAATCAGTGTTTGAATGAAAGCTGGTTTAGGTGTTTGTCGGCTGTGCATTCATTCTTATCACTCATTGAATTACAGGGTAGTAAAATGACAGATGAACAGCGGGCAACACCAAGTCTCTTACTTGCGTTAACACCTGTTGTATTGACGCTCTTAATCCTTGGCACCCAGATATTTTACTTTGGCGTGTTTGAGCCTCATATACCGCTTGCCATTGGCATAGCATTAACAAGTTTTGTTGGTACTTATCTTGGTCTAACGTGGGAAGAAGTGCGGGCAGGAATCTTTAAAGTTATCCATGTTGCGTTGCCGTCGGTAAGCGTACTTATTGTTGTAGGGATGATCATAGGTATTTGGATAGCCAGCGGTACGGTACCCACCATTATTTACTACGGGTTAAAGACCCTGTCTCCCCAAATTTTTCTGGCCGCGGGTATGGTTATTTGTGCAGTGGTATCCGTTTCACTAGGCACAAGCTGGGGAAGTGTAGGTACCGTTGGCCTTGCCTTGATGGGTATCGGCGAAGGATTTGATATTCCTATGTATTGGACGGCGGGCGCAGTAGTTTCCGGCGCATTTTTCGGCGATAAAGTGTCGCCCCTGTCTGATACTACAAACCTTGCCCCAGCTGTTACCGGCACGGATGTGTTTTCACATATCAAAAATATGATGGCAACCACAATTCCAGCCATGGTTATCGCATTTTTAATTTATCTTGGCGTTGGCTTTTTCGTCATTGACGCTCAGAGCGTTTCGTTTGCAAAAATTGCAGGTATTACTACAGCATTAGAAGACAACTTTACCATTTCCGGCTGGGCATTATTGCCAGCGCTTGTTGTTATGGGGCTGGCGCTAAAGAAAATTCCACCCCTTCCTGCACTATTCGCTGGGGCTGTAGTTGGAGGCGTGTTCGCCATGTTTATGCAGGGACAAAGCCTACAAGCCGTCTTCGACTATGCAAATAACGGCTATTCAATTCAAACTAATATCGTTGAAATAGATAGTTTGCTTAACCGTGGTGGTGTTCAGTCTATGATGTGGACCATTTCGTTGGTACTCATTGCGCTTGGTTTTGGCGGTGCGCTAGAAACGACGGGCTGCCTAAGAAGCATTATTAACGCTATTAAAAGCAAAGCGAAAACCTTCGCCGGTACTCAGGTTGCAGCTGTAGGAACGGCGTTTTCTACTAATCTGGTGGCTGGCGACCCGTACTTGTCGGTAGCCTTGCCGGGAAGAATGTATTCACCCGTTTATAGAGGCATGGGTTATTCCACGCTTAACCTGTCCCGTGGCATTGAAGAAGGGGGCACGTTAATGTCACCGCTCATCCCTTGGAATGCCGGTGGTGCGTTTGTGATATCTGCTCTTGGCCTGGGTATTTCTGGCGCAAACTTAGAAAACCTGCTGTACATCCCTCTTGCCTTTGCTTGTTGGACGGCGCCCCTAATAGGGATATTTTACGCCTACGTTGGCTGGTTCTCACCCAAAGCCACTAAAGCTGAAAAGGAAGAATGGGAGTCTTCTGGGGCCGAAATAGCGAAATTTAATAAGGACGGAACGCCCGTTACCGAGTAATGTTGGATAAGCGATTTGTCGACGTTAAAACAATGCTGTTTAATTACAAAAAAGGGCCTGAAAAGGCCCTTAGAATTATTGCTCTATCAACTTAGAAAGTATATCTAGCGCCAAGCGTGTAGCGAGGTCCGTACTGACGAGCAAATAAGAATTGCTCTTCGAATCGGCCGTAGCCACGCTCTGTTTCGTCGTTAATGTTTACGCCTTCTAGGAAGACAGTTAGGTGCTCATTCACATCATAGTTGATGCTGGCATCAACTTGACCAAAGGTGTCGAACTGAGTTGCTGGGTTATCTGAAGAACCTTGTGCTTGGCCAATACCCACAACATAGTCTGAGCGCCATGCATAGGTCACTTTTACAGAAAGGCCTTCTTTCTCATAAAACACTTGGAAGTTGGCGGAGTCGCTGATACCTACTAGCGGGTCTTGCTCGTTCAGGTTGTAAGGGTCGTATTCAACGTCACCGTCAACTAACGTTGCGTTGGCGCCGAAACCAAAACCAGTGTCGCCAAACGTGTGCTGTATAGCTAGCTCAATACCTTCAACCGTTTTTGAATCGCTGGAATTACCAGGCTGTGTGGTACGCCAGGTAATTAACGGGTCGTCCGCATTAGGGGTTACCACACCGTTTTCGTCAGCATAGCCGTTATCAATAAAGTAATTATATATAGCGCTATCGGTGGCTTGCTCACCAGCTGCCGTTAATGCGGTCACGGCTTCGTTCCAGCGAGGGCCTTGATAGATGTCGCGTAAACCTTCGAACTGCTGATCTTGACCTGTGGTTGTAATGTAGTTTTCAACCGACTTTCTGAATAAACCCACGGCAAGCATGCTCGACTCGTCGTAGTACCACTCAAATGAAAGGTCTAAGTTAGTTGACTCGAACGGTAGCAAGCTGGTGTTACCCGCCGATGCGGTTCTCGCGCCAATTTTAGGGCTTCCACTGAATGCCAAGCCACCTTGTAGCAAGCCAATCGGCGCTCTGGTAATTGATTTACCCCAAGAGAAACGCGCAACAATGTCATCCGTCACATCTACTTTTACGTCGAACATGGGTAATAAAATGTCATATTCGCCAGTAAAGTCTTGCACCTGTAGCTCGTCTTCAAACTGCGTGATCCACTCAGAAGCTGCGACCCAATTTACCTGCACAGGTACACGAACCTCCGCAGAGCTTGGCACTTCTGTTTCTTCGTAGCGTACACCAGCATTTATTTGCACGTAATAATCACCGACCTCGAAGTCCCACTCTGACTGAACATAAATAGAGTCGGTAATTTCCTCTACGTTACTGACAGAAGGCGCACCGCTGAAGTAAGGGTCGATAGAGTAAGCGTTACTCTCGCCAACGACATCACCAGTAATGAAAGCAAGTTGACGGGCAATGGCTTCGTCAAAATCATAGGTGTAATAGTAACCCGGATTCATGCCTGCGCCGCCACCGTCAAAAGCGTCTAGGAAGCCTGATGTGTCATTGCGAATAAACATGCTGTCTGGGAAAATTTCTGTGAAAGATGGACTAAAACCCGGGCCACCGCGTAGTCCGCTCCACGCTTCAAAACCCGTCAATGCTTGTTCTGTTCGGGCGTAACCAAAGTCAATTTTAACCAGTGGTATGTCGAAAGCTGAGTTATACCACGTGCCGTCAAGCTGCAGTTGCTCAATATCAGAGCGACCTGGTGAGTAAATGAATTGGCTGAAGTTAGAGTCAATTTCACTAGGTAAGATTTCATTCGTACCGTTGTTCCAGTTCACATAAACTTGTGGAATCTCGCCTGCTCTGTAGTCGTAAACTTTTGACTCAAGCTGGTTTGAGCCCAGTATAATTTGACCAGAGCTACCCAAACCTTTGTCATAACCGTTATCAATCTCGTTGTAAGAATCGTGGTAATCCAGACGGAAATGCCAATCGTCAGACACTACCCAGTCTAGGTTTACACCAATTGAACGCGCGTCAACTCGCGTGGTTTCGCGACTGGCAGTAAACGAGCCGTCGTCGCCACTAATATCGGCATAGACTGCTGTACCATTTTCGTCTAATTCGTACGCATTAATATTAGCGCCAAAGTTATTCCAAATACCCCATCCCACTGTGTTGGTGCCAGTTGTGGCGCGTGTTGCAGTGTAATCTATCGTTGCCGTAAAATCGTCAACTGGGCGAAATTGGAAAGTAACTTGGGCGTTTGAACGCTCACGCTGAACGTCAGTAATGCTGTAGTTCATGTCTTTAGGGAAGAACGCAGCGTCGGTAATATTGGTGCGGTTATCAACCACATTTTCAGGGTCTAAGTCAGGTAGTACAGCGTTTTCTTGAAGCTGCCAGCCTTGAATATTTGCCGCTTGCTGCTGAAAGTCACGTTCTTGGTGAGAGAATGACAGACCAAATCCAAACATGTCATCGGCAAACGTGTTGCTGTAGACACCAGCAATTTCAGGGGTTACGTCATCACCCGCTTCGTTAGACGAGTCGTAAATACCTTTCACTGAAAACGTGGCATTTTGTCCTGATTGCGCCAACGGCTTCATGGTAATAATGTTTACCGTTGCACCTAGTCCCCCGCTGGGATTTTCTGCACGGGCGGTCTTCTGAAGCTCAAGCGTGTTTACACCTTCAGAAGAAAGGTTGGCTAAATTGAAGGAACGGGTAAAGCCCGTCCCCGGCATTTGTCTACCGTTCAGGGTAATTAGGTTGAACTCAGGACCAAAACCACGAACGGTAATTTCACTACCTTCACCGTTTGAACGACTAATACTTACACCTGTAATGCGTTGAAGTGCCTCAGCCAGGTTGGTATCAGGAAATTTACCTAGTTCTTCAGCGGATATGGCATCTACTACGCCGCTTGAGCTGCGTTTCAAATCCATAGAGCGGATCATACTGCCGCGAATACCGCTTACTTGAATAACTTCAACTTCGCCCTCTGCCGGTGTTACCGCTTCTGATTCTTGTGCGTAAGAGGGAAGAGCTAGGGTAGAGCCCATCAACAAAGCCATTGATGTGGCAAGCTGGGTCTTTTTAAATGGTGTGTTTTTCATAATTGCCCTACTAATTCTTATCAATTGGTCACTGCCGCTTTAAAGGCTAAAGCGGCATTTGCTTTGTTACTGTGCTGCTATTTCTACATTGTCGATGCGATAAACTGCACCTTCGCCTTGCCCCCATGCTGGGAACATCATGATGACGTTGATAGCGCTGATATCTAAGCCTGCGTCATATAGGGTTTGTAGTGGGAAAGTGTATGTTTGCCATTCACCTTCAACCGGATCAGCACCTTCCAAGCTGGCCGACATTGGAAGTTCAACAGCAGAAGAGACATTAATGGACTCTACTTTGAACAACCAAGGTGCAGAGGCGTCGTTAGGCATTGAGCTTACTTTCATTTCAAACTTAATCGCGCCATTTGAAAGTAGTGATGAAGCATCGAATGATACGGTTTCATCAGCTAAGAAACCCATCACCGTTGGTGTAGCGCCAATGCGAAATTCTGCTACTGTGCCGTGTTCCGCGTCGTCTACTTCTTCAGTTGGCGTTGAGCCACCACAACAATCCCAGATTGACCATTGTTCAGCTGCTGTATCAGCAAAGAGCGTGATGCCCGCACCTGACGCATCTTCGCCGCTATCAGGGTGGTAAAATTTCACATTGTCTAAGCGATAAACCGCGCCTTCACCTGTGTCCCAAGCTGGGAAAACCATAATGACGTCGATAGCACTTACGTCCAAACCACGTGCCTGCAATTCTGAAATAGTAAATGTGTAGGTTTGCCATTCACCTTCCACAGGCTCCTGACCCTCAACGCTATCAGAAAGTGGCAATTCAACAGCAGTAGATGCGCCATTAGACTCGATTTTGAATATCCAAGATGCTTCGGCGTTACTAGGCGCACTCACTACGCGCATATCAAACTGCAATAAGCCACCGTCGGTAAGTGCTGTAGCATCGAACGGGGTGTCACCGCCGCCAGATTCAGGACGCGTGATAAAGCCCATTACAGTCGGTTCTGCGCCAATTCGAAATTCTGCAGTTAGACCGTGTTCTTCGTTGTCCATTTCTTCAGTAGGGGTAGAGCCGCCACAGCAGTCCCACATAGGCCAGTTAGGGTTTTGCCCATCTTCGAAGATGACTAATTCTGGGTAGCTAGCTCCGCCTTCTTGCGAAATTTCTACGTTAGCCATGCGATACACTGCTCCATTGCCGGTATCCCACGCAGGGAAAACCATGATGACATCGATAGCACTTGTATCTAAGCCTGCTGCTGCAAGCGCGCTAAGTGGAAATTCGTAAGACTCCCACACACCCTGTTCAGGCGCAGCACCAGCGGTGTCTGCGGGTCCTACATAGCCGTCCATCAGTGGAAGTTCTGCGGCAGTTGAACCTTCAGAACTTTCAATCTTAAATAGCCAATTAGTTGTCGCATTTGCAGGCAGCGATGTAACTTTCAGATCGAATTTAACACTGCCAGTTTCTTCCATTGGAGACGCATCAAACGGAGACGCTTCACCTTCTGGGTCGGTAATGAATTGAGCTCGACTGATAAAGCCCATTACCGTAGGTGTTTCATTAATAGCAAATTCGAAAACCTGTCCTTGCTCGGCATCTTCTACAAGTGCTGGTGTTGACCCACCGCAGCAGTCCCACGCAGGCCAGTTTGGATTAGGTGTTCCGTCGAAAATAGTAAGGTTTTGTGCAACACCGGTTGACGGTGGTGAAGGGATAGGCGCCTCGCCTTCCACTAATGCATCGTCTAGTGAGTTGTAACCTGGGCGAACAGTTTCACAGCCCTTGCCGGTGTCTGGGTTCGATGCACATTGGTACACTCGAACATAATCGACCTCGTAAGTCTGACCTTCGGCAAACGCTTCAGCATCAATGCCTGTTTCGTTTACGTTAGCTGGCCAGTCGCCACCTACTGCAAAGTTAAGGATAATGTAGAATTCTTGATCGAATGGCGCGTTGTCCCAGTGAGTGGTTAGCTCACCTGTGCCTTGCTCAAAGTATTCCGCATACCAGCCGCGGTGAGAAAGTCCAGTTGCGTCACCGTTTGCGTTATAACGAACTTCTGAACGACGCTGCGTAGCGTAAAGGTAATCGTCCATGTACCAGCGAATTTCGCCTTCTTGCCATTCAACGGCGTAGGTGTGAAAGTCGTCTGCTGGATTCGCTCCATCAGGAAGCGAGTAGGCTTTGCCTGAGCTATCGTTATTTGGCCATTCTTGACCATAGTGAAGGGTGCCGTGAATATGGCTTTCAGGATTGCCGTCAGCATCTAGTGCCTTAAGGTTTACGGCTTCCATGATGTCAATTTCGCCAGAACGAGGCCAGCCACCGTAAACCTCATCAGTAGGCATCATCCAAAACGCCGGCCAACTGCCTTGACCAGAGGGTAATTTAGCACGCATTTCAATACGGCCGTATTTAAAGTCTGCTTTGTAGCGCGTGTTTAGACGGGCTGACGTATAAGGCTTTTGCGCTCCTTCTTCCGCGGGTAGAGCAACAATTTTTAGGCTACCGTCAGACACAAATGAATTGTCTTCGCTGTCGGTATAACACTGAGATTCATTATTGCCGCCACCGTCGCAGTTTACTTCATGAGTCCAGTTGTCATCGTCAATACTGTTCCCATCGAACTCGTCGCTCCATACCAGCTCCCAGTCAGAAACGGGTGCCGCAGGATCAACAACGTCGATGTCTGTAGATGTGGTTGCTCCGCCTCCACAGCCAAATAGGGTTGCGACTGAGATCGCGGCAGCTATCCGCGAAAGTTGAGATGCTTTTTTCGTCATTGTTTTCAGCCCTGATCTAAAGAAATTGGGTTTTTATGTAGTGGCAAATGCCACGTAAAAAGCTTTTTGTAAGCGCTTACAATTTAGGTCAAATAAAAATGGCTGTTTGAAAGCGCTTACATTACATTAAGCGACTGACACATAAAGATCAATGCTGTTCTCAAAAAATTAACATTTGGCTGTCGGTCTTATTTTTGTTGTTTTTCGCTTATTGTCAAATAAAACAATAATATAAGGTTGTATTAGAGGGTGGGTTAAAATTTAAAGGTGCTTGTTTCACTCACTATTTACAAATTATCTCAGGGACTTGTTAATGACCTGTGCTCGATATTTTGTTCGCACCTGGGTACACATCACGTTAAGCTCAATATACGATCTCATGTGAGTTGTTATTATGCATCACCACAATCACAGCACTACCGCCTCCAATCATCATAAAGGTCAGCATCACGGCCATCACCACGGTGCGCATGCTGAAGCGCTAGGCACAGATTCCACACGCATTGGATGGGCGTTCTGGCTAAATTTCATCTTTACTATTATTGAATTCATCGGGGGGTGGCTTACTAACAGTGTCGCCATAATGGCAGATGCTGTTCATGATTTAGGAGACTCTCTATCCATAGGTCTGGCGTGGTATTTAAGTAAGCTCGGGAATAAAGCATCTACCGAAAAGTATACGTATGGCTTCAAACGGCTAAGCCTTATGGGAGCTATGATTAACGGCGTTATCTTGGTGATTGGCTCAATTTGGGTGTTGTCTGAGGCCATCCCTCGTTTATCTAACCCCGAAATGCCCGTTACAGAGGGTATGATTGGATTAGCGATCCTCGGTATTGTCGTGAACGGATTTGCAGCTTATAAACTCCACGGCGGTCATTCGATGAATGAAAAGGTGCTTAACTGGCACTTAATTGAAGACACGATGGGGTGGGTAGCGGTACTGGTAGTAGCCATTGTGCTCCATTTTGTTGAATGGCCTATACTCGACCCAATTTTATCTATTGGTTTTACGCTATTTATTTTGGTCAATGTTGTTCGGTATGTTGTGCAGACCATGTCTTTGTTTCTACAGGGCGTACCTGACTTGGCTACAAGGAATGCTATTAGCAACACGCTTTTGAAAATCGAGCACGTTGAAGAAATTCACCATGTACATTTTTGGTCGCTTGACGGAGAGCAGCACGTGCTTACTGCACACGTGGTAATAAACTGTGCAATAGACAATGACAAACTGAGAGCACTCAAAAAGGAAGTTCACGAGCGTTTAGCCCCCTTTGAACTTGCTCATACCACGATAGAGTTTGAGTTGCCGGGTGAGCCATGTCGTGATGATAATGACCATTTACACGCCCACTCTCATGAACACCAGCACGAAGAGATATAAGTTGCGTTTAACTCTGGCGAGAGTAGGGATTCGTTCTCTAGAGGCCTACGAAAATCAAGCTATTGTAGTGATAGGCCTTTTAAGTAATAACTATAATTAATAAATAAAAGTATGAATATTAGATATCAAGCGATTCTCCCGGGAGTAAGCGTTTCGGTCATAACCGGCTTGGCGGCTCTTTTTCTCAGCGATCACTACGGTTCCCCTGCCATGCTGTTTGCTCTTCTGATAGGAATGGCTGTTTCTTTCCTCTATCGAGCCGATTCACCAAGTACCGAAGGTATTGATTTCTGTGCCAGTACTCTATTACGTACAGGTGTTGTACTCCTTGGTTTAAGGCTCGCACTTGAAGATTTAACGGCACTGGGTTGGGATACGCTGGGCTTATTGTGCTTTGCCATTTTAACGACTATTTTGCTTGGAATTGGCCTCGCTAAAATTTTTGGGTTAAAAGGGCAGTTAGGTGCCTTAACAGGAGGCGCAGTTGCCATCTGTGGCGCATCCGCTGCATTAGCTATATCTACCATTCTACCCAAAGGCCAGCACCATGAGCGAGATACACTAGTTACCGTTATTGGCGTTACCGCTATGTCTACAATCGCCATGGTACTCTATCCTATTATCGCTGTTCAGCTAAACCTGTCAGACAGTGAAGCCGGCATTTTTCTAGGTGGCACTATTCATGATGTTGCGCAAGTTGTAGGGGCAGGGTACTCGATTTCTCAGGAAGTAGGTGATATGGCGACGCTAACTAAACTTGTTAGGGTGGCTATGCTAGTTCCAGTAGTTATGATTATGGTGTTAGTCGTAGCAAAAACCTTATCTGTTGGTATCAAAAGCCGCCAAACAAACAGTCCTAAAATACCACTGTTTTTAGTCGGCTTCGTAATGATGATGCTCGTGAACAGCTTCTTTGTTTTACCTGAAAGTCTTGTAGAGATGGGGAGTCAAATCTCACGTTTTTTCCTCATCGTTTCCATAGCCGCGATTGGAATGAAATCAAACTTGGGTCAGCTCATCAATGTTGGTGTGCGACCAATAATTATGATTTTCGCAGAAACCTTATGGTTAGCACTCATCATTTTAGGGTACTTACACTTTTCGTAACGTTAGATAAGAAACTGGACGCGTCGTTTTAAATGTATCGAATTTAGAAAATCTGCCGATATTCAATGCATAACGCTACTTCAGACTAATAGTTAAATGGTCTGAATATCTGTTAATCTGAACAAAATAACTCTATAAAAACATATCGGTAACCACACATGTTTGTATCTCGCAGTAAATACGAAGAAAAAGAAGCGCAAGTACGTAAACTAGAAGCAAGAGTGCAAGAAGCCTTAGACAAAATTGACGTTTTAGAGGCAGAAAATAGTGAGCTCATTAATGCCATTGAGGCTGCAAGTAGCCAGCACGCATCGTCGAACGATTCCGTTGTAATGAAGTGCATTATTGATGGTATGCGTCAATTAGAAGGTATTCGTGAAACGGTGTTGACCACTTATCAGCGTATTGACGCTGAGAATCAGTCAGTGGCTAATATTCATGAGCTCTTTAGTGACTCCGCTACTACGTTAAGCAAAATTGTTACCGACATGAGCGGGCTTAATGTCCAAATGGGCAGCATGAGTGAACGTATATCGGGGCTATCAACAACAGCAGATAACATTAATAAATTTGTTACTACTATTACGAGTATTTCTGATCAAACTAACTTACTTGCGCTAAACGCTGCTATCGAAGCTGCGCGAGCAGGCGATGCAGGCCGCGGGTTTAGTGTTGTTGCTGATGAAGTACGCGCATTGGCGACAGAAACCAACAAATCAGCAACAGAAGTATCTGAGCTGGTGAACGGTATAATTCAGTCTACTTCCAAAGCGGTTTCAGGTGTTAATGAGCTGCGCGGTAACAATGAGCAGCTAGGGACCGGCATTAATCAGCTAAATGGCAGCTACGAAGTTATGGTACAACACTGTGACAGTATGAAGTCCACTATTAGCGAAGGCGCAATTGCTACGTTCATTCAAACAGTAAAATTGGATCATGTAGTGTGGAAGGCCGAGGTTTATGCGGTGCTGTGCGGTTACAGCAATAAATCTGTAGCGGACTTTGGCGATCATAAGAACTGCCGCCTTGGGCAGTGGTATAGCGACAATGCTAACAAAGCGATTGGCCAGACAACGGCATTCAGAGAGATTGAAGCGCCGCATGCAAAAGTGCATAGTAGCGGTATCGCTGCCGTTCTAGCTAAACAAAATGGCAACAACGCTGAAGCTGATGCTAAGCTTATAGAAATGGAACAAGCCAGTGAGAGAGTAATAACACTCCTTGATAGGCTAGTTAGCTAGCGGCCGCAGAACTCTATGGTTCGATAGGCCCTATTGAGACGCATGGCGCTCTGAGATTTTATCGGCGATTTAAATGGAGGGCTTCTTGGTGAGTGAAACATCGTATTCCACCGAACACGAGCGTATTCTTGCGCTGGAAGCCCGCGTTAACTCGTTAGAGCGACAACTTAAGCGTCAAAAAATTGCGCGTAAAAACGCAGAATCTTTCTTAGAAACCTATTCTCAAGATGCTTATCTAGCAAACCAAGCGCTTAGAAAAGCACTAAATGATTCGAAGCAGCGAGAGCGAGAGCTGCTCTACCTCAACAGAGCTGCATCACAGCTTTCCAATGCCCAGCCAGGTAAAAGTTTTATATTCTCTGCCTTAGAATCGGCGGTGGAATTTAGTAATGCCCATTGTGGAAAAGCATTCATTGTGAAAAAATGATGAACTAGTAGTGGGTGAAGATAACCAAGTACTTACTTATGAAGAGGGTTGGCGTAGCTCCCCAGAGCTTGCCGAATTGATTAAGTTTGAAACACCACTTTCCTTAAGGGACAGTTACTCCCATTGGTGTGTTACTGCAGTTCAGCGACCCGACACTCAAAAAGAGGCGCGCTTACTTCACTTCATGCATGAGATGGCAGACGGCGAATTCGCTTGGCTCGTGTTACTTACCAAAGACGATCACTTAGAAGAAGAAACGCTTCACGTTCTTGATACCTCCAAACATTATCTAAACATTACGTCTCGTTACCAGAACAAAAAAACTGAGCTCACCAGTCGGCAAATAGAATTGAGTTCGGTTAAAAAAGACAGAGACTTTCTAGAAGAAAGGCTGGTTAGTGCAGACAAGATGGCGATGTTGGGGCAACTTGCTGCGGGTATAGCACACGAAATCAATAACCCTATCGGCTATGTTCGAAGCAATACGGTGGTTGCAAAAGAAATTTTTAGCGACTATCAACACGCGTTAGAAGAAATAGGCAAGCTTTGTCGCACTGCTGGTGGAGAGGTAGAGTCGCAGTTCGAGGCGCTGGAAAAACGCTTTTCACTACAAGAAAGTGCGAGCGAAATTACAGAGATGTTCAATGAATCTCACGAGGGCATTGAACGTATTATTGAAATTGTAAAAGCGCTGCGAAGTTTTTCGTATCCTGGTTCAGGAAAGCATACACAAATTAGTGCCATTGACGCCATGAACACGGTGATCAAGCTCACGAATAACCTGCACAGGTACAAAAACAAACTTAATGTAGAAGTACCCGATAAGGATGTCTATTTCCTTGGTAATGCAGGACAGATTCAGCAGGTGTTGGTTAACTTTGTGACCAATGCTATTTATGCAACACCAGAAGGGAAGTCCATAACACTAAAAGTGCAGCAAGATGACAAAAGCGCCATGCTTATCGTAGAAGACGAGGGTATTGGTATGTCGAAAGAAACACTGGATAGAATATTCACGCCCTTTTTTACAACTAAACCACCCGGCGAGGGAACAGGGTTGGGAATGTCTATTTCCATGACTATTGTTGAAGAGCACAACGGAAAGATAAATATCACTAGCGAAGAAGGAAAGGGTACGCGCGTTACCGTTTTGTTACCTCTAGCCTAAAGTATAAATTGCTTTCCTAAATAGCTGATAGAATATAGAATTTCTCTAATTTTTTCTTCCTGCTAGACAGAATTTGTTTATGTTCTAGTCTTAGGAGGTAAGCAACATTTCCTACGATTAACGGATGGTTGCTTTGCTACATGGAGAAAGCACCGAATGAGAAACAATCAGCCAGTTACCCAAAAAGAATATAAGTTTCCAGCACATCATCGCCTGATATCTTCGACCGATAAGCGCGGTGTTATCCAGCATTGCAATAGCGAATTTGTAGAGGCGAGCGGATATACTCGTGAAGAACTCATTGGTAAAAACCACAATGTTATCCGTCATCCAGATATGCCAGCCCCCGTATTCAAAGAGATGTGGCGTACTTTGGAATCTGGGCAGAGCTGGTTAGGTCTCGTTAAAAATAGAAGAAAAAATGGCGATCATTATTGGGTTTCGGCATTCGTAACGCCTGTGTACGAGGGGAAAACCGTTGTCGGCTATGAGTCCGTTCGAGTTCCAGCGTTGAATGATGAAATAACGCGTGCTTCCGGTGTTTATGCAAGAATGCAGCAAGGAAAGTCAGCGGTATCACCAATGTCGCGCTTAGCTCAAAACCTAATGCATCTGGCGCCTACGTTGCTGATAAGTGCTGTCTTAGTAATAGCTCTTGCATTTACCCACGGCGCCGCTGCGGCTGGCATTGCGCTGCTTGGAGCTATAGTTTTAATGATTGCTCAAGAAGCCAAGACAAGAAAAGACTGGGGCGCGCTGCTTTCTCTTAGCCCAGAAAGCTACGCGAATGAAACGGTGGCACAAACCTACTTCCCAGACCCCCCTCACATAAGCCAAGCCAAACTTGCACTGGGGTGTGAACTTGCCAGAAATCGCACGGCATTAACCCGAATTAAAGATGCGTCAGCGGGGCTCGAATCAATTGCTAACACCACGCATGAGCAAGCAGAAAGCACCAGTGCCGCGGTTGTTCAGCAAAATCAAGCTACACAGCAAATTGCGTCTGCGGTAACACAAATGAGTCAAGCGATTCAAGAAGTTGCCGAACGAGTAGAAAGTAACGCAAAGAGCGCAAGGACAGCGGCATCCAATGTAGAGACAGGCAACCAAAAAGCAGAACAAGCCATGCAGGCGATCGTAGCGTTGCGCGAGGCGGTAGAGTCTATTTCTACCACAGTGACAGAGTTGGCTCAGTCAACCAGCGATATTGGCGAAGCGGCCAATATCATCTCGACCATCGCTGAGCAGACTAACCTGTTAGCGCTTAATGCTGCGATTGAAGCTGCAAGGGCTGGCGAACAAGGAAGAGGTTTTGCGGTTGTTGCCGATGAGGTTCGTACTTTAGCTTCGAAAACTCGCGAATCGACCGATAAAATCCACAACATCATTAATGAATTGGCTGAGCGTTCTGATCGAGCTGTAAGGGTATCGACGGAAGGGCTAGCTTCAGCTGAGCACGGCAGCGCTATAGTAGAAGAAACCCGAGGTGCATTGTTTGAAATTAACAATGCAGTGAAAGGTATCGCTGATGCCACGGTAGAGATGTCTTCAGCGGTAGAAGAACAAAGCACGGTGGCAGAGCATATTAACCAGCAGTTAGTAGAAGTCGCTGACGGCGCGTCTGAAACCCAGCGTTCATCTGAAGCATCGCTTGCAGCAAGCCACGATTTGCGCGCAACGGTTAATCAGGTTCACGAGCTAATATTGCGTTTCAGTACAGATAAGTGAGTAGGAGAGTAATACTCACTCCAGCTCGCTTAAGCTCGCTCCATTAAAAGACCTATTGCCTATTTGCGCACAGATGTGGGGCTAAATAGAAGCTGACAAAACCCGAAACAACGCTGTAGGCATGGGTATTTATGAGTTCGCGTTTAGTCCCGCGTGTAGGCCGCGTCTGTAGGCCGCCACAGCGGGGAATAGTGAAACCAAGTATGTGCACCCCAGTATCAGTAAAATGATAATAACACTGCTTTGTCCAAACAGCGGGCTGCTTAAAAACAACCCATAGGTACTGCTTAACCAAGGTTTTAGTGCGCTCATAAGCCCAGCTACCAAGCCTAAACTCAGTGCGGCACTCACAATCGTAAGCAGCATCGCTTCAATCTGTATGAGTAGCAGTAAGGTAAACGGTCCTGCGCCTATAGTTCGTAAAACGGCGATTTCTTGATAACGCTCCCTCATCGTTGCTAGCAGCATAGTCGCAAGCCCAATAAGCGCGCAGATGACGATAAGACCGGAAAGGCCAAGCAATAGCGATTCAACATTTCCCATAATTTGCCAAAGTTCTGCGAGTGCCATGCCCGGTAGAATAGCCATTAGCGGCTCTTTTTTACTTTGATTAATTTGATACTGAAGCTGCAGTGCAGTTACCCGATGTTTAAGCCCCAGCATCACCACGGATACTGACTCAGGCGTAAACGCTTCGCTATTGTAAACTGCATGTTCTTTTGTATGCTCGTCATGCTCATGCTCATGCTCATGCTCATGCTCATGCTCATGCTCATGCTCGTTCGCCTTGTCAGCAGATTTACGGCCTAACATTGAGGTGGGCGAATGTTTAGGTCCTGTGTGGGCTTCTTCAAGTCCCTGTAGGGTAACGTATACGGCTTTATCTACGGGCGTACCGGTTTTCTTAACTATGCCTGAGATAGTGAAAGGGTGATCATCATGGTTGTTGAACGATACGCTACCCAGACCATGGGAAATAATAATCTTATCCCCTACCTTGTACCCCAATGATTTGGCGATATCTGCGCCAACAACGGTAGACAGTGGCTGCGTAAATGCCGAGCCTGCTGCCATTTCAAGTGATTGCATATCACCGTATTTAAAGTGGTCGAAAAAGCTGTTGGTCGTACCTACTACTCTAAAACCTCTGTGGGTATCACCCAAAGATAGTGGGATAAGCCACGATACCTGCTTGTTAGATTGAAGCGCCGCAATACTTTTATATTCAATACCTTTGGTGGGAGTGCCTATATTAAACACTGATGACAGGAGTAAATTAAGCTGTCCACTTGGTGCGCCAACAATAAGATCTACACCAGAAACGGTGCGCGTAAAACTGGTTTTAACTTGGGTGCGAATAATGTCCACGCACAAAAGTAAACTAATGCTGATGGTAATGCTTAAAAGTGTGAGGATTGCCGTTGTTTTCCTGCGCTTTAAGCTTTCAATAGCAATGGTACTTAGCATTACGCACGCTCCTGTGCTTTTGTGGCCTCATCGCCTCGCGTTTTTATGTGGTTTGTACTTGGGTTTAATTCACTCATGCTGCAGTGGCGGTCGAAATAACTCTCCATGGCTTTATCGTGACTAACAAAAATCATGGTGCTTTCACCTGCAACGTCTTTTAGCAGCGACATAAAACTATCTCTGGCATCGGTATCTAGGGCAGAGGTAGGTTCATCGACAATTAATAATTGTGGGTCGTTAATCAGTGCTCTGGCAATGGCAACGCGCTGCTGCTGACCAATACTCAATGCGTCAGCTTTCGCATGCAGCACGTGAGAAGGCAGCTGTAGCTTGTCCAGTAAATGACGAAGCTTTGCGTCTGATGCTGTCTTGCTGACGTTTGTACTTGCAAAATACACCGCCGCATTAATGTTCTGTGCCACAGAAAGGTAGGGAATAAGATTAAATTGTTGAAAAACAACGCCGATATTGCGTGCTCTAAACTTGTCCCGCTGTCGGTTCGATAATGCGGAGAAAGGCTGCGCTAATAAAGCGATGTCGCCCTGAGTTGGAGTTAATGTTCCGCACAGCAAATTGAGCAATGTGCTCTTTCCGCTACCCGAAGGCCCTGAAAGAAAAACGTGTTCACCTTGCGAAACTTGCCACGCTTTAATGTCAACGATGGGAGGACTTTCTTTGGTATACGAAAACTGTAAATTGCTAACTTCAATCGCTGTGTTGCGCCCTTTATTCACTGCGTTGTGCTCTTCAGACACTGCGTTGCGCTGGGAGTGAGTGCTATTTTTTTTATTGATGGTATTCACGCTAAGCCCGACCTGTATTTACGTCTTATGTTCACATTAGCAAAAGCGACACGTCTGTTCACCCAGTTAAAAACCAGAGAAAACACATTGCCGCGTTGAGGTAATGTTATCAAATAACATTTTTGCGTATAGCTATGCTATCAGATCTCATCAGCCTAAAGCGGCAATTGCTCTTATTAATTGCTCATCATAACGACGCAAAAGAGAGGCGTGCCTAAATTATCAGCCGTTAGCTTGTAGCTTTACCACTTCTGCGCTTTCATCTTCTAATACGCTTTCTGCGGTAGCGCCTTTGAAAATCTTACTGATTTTATCTTTGTTTTTAGACAGCATGATGGTGAGCTCTTCCACTACGCTATCGTCTAGCTTGATGCCCTTCGCATGAATGTAGTCAGCAAGGTTATCTGCTGCATCGAGCATTTTGTCATACTGATCGGCTTCTTTTTTGTCGGTAGTTACCAATTTTTCTACCCCTTTGTGCGTAACAACATACTGTGTGGTAATGGCCATGGTAGGTCCCCTGTTTATTAAAGACACAAAAACTGTACAGTATTTTACTGTATAAATAAACAGTATTTTGATTAGATGTCTGAGCGTAGTGTTTGGGGAAAGGGCAAATGATTGTTCTAAAGGTGATTAATGCTTGTGCAATTAGTAACTGCTGCGTATAATGCGCGCCCTTACAGCCATCCCAATTCGTTCCTTGTCTCCATACAGTCGGCTGTACTGTCGAGGCTACAACCGTAAGGAGCTATAATGCGTCATTACGAAATCGTATTTATGGTTCACCCTGATCAGAGTGAACAAGTACCTGGTATGATCGAGCGTTATACCACAATCCTAAAGCAAGACGGTGGTCAGATTCATCGTTTAGAAGATTGGGGCCGTCGTCAACTGGCTTACCCAATTGAAAAGCTGCACAAAGCCCACTACGTACTAATCAATGCTGAAGCGTCTGCAGAAGCTGTTGATGAATTGGAAAATGCTTTCCGTTTCAACGACGTGATCCTACGTAACATGGTTATGCGCACTAAGACTGCTGTGACTGAGCCTTCTCCAATGATGAAAGAAGAGCCTCGTCGTGAGCGTCGTGACGATTCTGCTCCTCGCCAAGATCGCGCGGAAAAGAAAACTGAAACCACTGAAGACAACGCTTAAGGAGATCACCCATGGCTCGTTTTTTCAGACGTCGTAAGTTCTGCCGTTTCACTGCAGAAGGTGTGACTGAGATTGATTACAAAGATATCGCTACTCTTAAGAACTACATCACTGAGAGCGGTAAAATTGTCCCTAGCCGTATTACTGGTACAAGCGCAAAATATCAGCGTCAGCTGTCTTCTGCGATCAAGCGCGCACGTTTCCTTGCGTTGCTTCCGTACACTGATTCACACAAGTAATTTGGCGAATATAAGGGTTAGCTAAGATGAATATCATCCTACTAGATAAAATCGCCAACCTTGGCGGCCTGGGCGACCAAGTGACTGTTAAGTCTGGTTACGCTCGTAACTTCCTTTTCCCACAGGGTAAAGCGGTTCCTGCAACTAAAGACAACGTTGAAAAGTTCGAAGCACGTCGTGCTGAACTTGAAGCGAAAATTGCTGAGCAACTAGCTGCTGCTAACGCACGCGCTGAAAAAGTTGCTGAGCTTGCTGAAGTTACAATCGCAGCTCCTGCTGGTGACGAAGGTAAACTTTTTGGCTCTGTTGGTACTCGTGACATCGCTGATGCAATCACTGCAGCTGGCGTTGAAGTACAAAAAGCAGAAGTTAAACTACCTACTGGTACTCTTCGTGAAACTGGTGAGTATGACATCGACTTACAACTTCACTCTGACGTTATCACTTCAATCAAAGTGATCATCATTGCTGAAGCGTAATCGCTGACGTATTTGAAAAAAGCCGCTCCTAGAGCGGCTTTTTTTTGCTCTAAATTTTTGTTCGATACTTAAAGAACAATACCAATCCGCATAGATGATTGCCCACCCAGAAGGTGCTGGTAAGTTTCCTAGCAAAGCGTGGGAATGTAGGAATGGCCGTTGCTTTTCAAATTCCCAGAGTGAAGCTTGCCAGACCTTCCCGAAGGGCGAGTTTAAAATATCCCTACCCTCACTCCACGTCGCGACGCCTAATTAACGATGGGTGTAAGCAAATATGTCCAGCGCCGACAAATGGCGTATTTTTGAGGTCCACTCATCTGCGATAAATAACGTTTTTTAAACGGTATTTAAACAAAATGTTAATAATCGCTGAAATTCTTAGTGTCATGGCTTTAAACTTTTTCTGTCATTCCTGCGACCTATAGTAAACCAAACAATAAAAAGCATAAGTGCCATATTATGGACATCACTAAGCAAGCAATAAAAAACGCGACTGGGGTAGGTATCGGAATAACACTGCTGGTATTTTTAGGGCTATATAGCCTGTTTAATTTACCTGTACAGCTGTTTCCTGACATTGAAAGACCGAATATTAACATCCAGACCTCTTGGCGCGCTGCGTCGCCTCAAGAAATCGAATCTGAGATCATTGAGCCTCAAGAGGAAGTGCTGCAAGGGATCCCTGGCCTTGAGTCGATGAATGCATGGGCAAACCAAGGTAATGCGTGGATTAATCTAGAGTTTGGTTTAGATACGGACATGCAGAAAACGCTCATTGAAGTGATTAGCCGCATGAATCGCGTACCGCCACTACCTCGCGATGCCTTGTCCCCTAATATTATGCTTGCTGGAAGTGGGGGAGACGCCCCCGCTTTGACCTACTTTTTTCTTCAGCGCCTTCCGGGCAATCCAAACGAAATTAATACCTATGTAACCTTTTTTACCGATGTCATTAAACCTCAGCTTGAATCCATCCCGGGCGTTGCAAGGGCGCGTATGGAAAGCGGGGTTGGCGGCGTTGAGGAGTTTCAAATTGTTTTCGACCCGTTTAAAGCGGCGCAGTTAGGCATTGACCTAACGGCAGTTGCCAACGAGTTGGGGCGTGCGAATGATATTTCAGGCGGCTTTGTCGATGTGGGCAGAAGACGCTATACCCTGCGTTTTGAAGGTCGCTACGAGCCTACGCAAATGGGTGAAATGATCCTTGAATGGCGAGACGGCAGCCCTATCACGCTAAATGACATTGCCGAAATTAAAATCACCCGCGCTGACGGTGCAAACTACAGTGTGCAAAACGGCAATCCGGCTATATCTATTCGCGTAGACAGACAAAACAACGCCAATGTTTTAGCTACCTTAGAAGCCGTAAAAGCAAAAGTTGCACAAATAAACGAACAGGACTTGGCCCCTGAACAGTTAGTAATGGCGCAAAGCTTCGATGCCTCAGTGTTTATCTATAGAGCGGTGCAGCTAGTTACCAGCAATTTATTTATAGGCGTGCTGCTTGCCATTGCCGTGCTTTGGCTCTTTATGCGCCAGCTGCGGGCAACGCTCATTGTGGCATTGGCCATTCCTATCTCACTACTTAGCACTTTTGTGGTGCTTCAACTTACCGGTCGCTCGCTCAATATCATTTCACTGGCAGGACTCGCCTTCGCGGTAGGTATGGTGCTAGATGCCGCTATTGTCGTGCTGGAAAACATTGTAAGAACGCGCAAGAGCGCCGAAGCCGAAATCGAAAATAAAGACCCACATTCACAAACGCACATGGAGGATTGTGCCCATCGGGGAACGAAAGGAGTGTTTGGTGCCCTCATGGCGTCAACAGCCACCACCGTTGCTATTTTTATTCCCGTCATGTTTTTGGAAGATGTTGAAGGGCAATTGTTTGCTGACCTCGCTCTTACCATTGCCATTGCAGTGTGTATGTCGCTAGTGGTTGCGGTAACGGTATTGCCTGTTGTTGCCGCTCGATATCTTAATGGCAACATGCCAGCTGATAGCTTACAGCGGGTATGGGCAAAGATAACCCGCGCTATTATGTCGCTATCAAGCACGCCGCTTCGCCGCCTTGTATTAGTTATAACGCTCATGGGCGTGCCTATAACAGGTAGTGTTCTGCTTATGCCTTCCATGGACTATTTGCCACCCGTAAAACGCGATGCCGTTGACGCCTTCTTAAGTTTGCCTGCAGGTGCTAGTGAAAACTTTATTAGCGAAGAAGTGATGCCAATTATCGTTGAGCGACTGCAGCCTTATATGGACGGAGAAAAGCAGCCAGCGCTGAAAAACTACTACATTATCACATGGCCAAATGGCGGAAATTTGGGTGTGCGCGCTAAAGATCAGTCTAAGGTCAAAGAGTTAGAAGCCATTGTTCGCGATGAAATTTTAAAGGATTTGCCGGATACACAGACCTTTTCACAACAAGGCAATTTGTTCGGCGGCTTTGGAAACGGTCGCTCAATCGACATTCATCTTCAAGGTACCGACCAAGCCATGCTCGGCATCGCTGCGCAAGCAGGTTTAGACAAATTGAGAGAAGTTTTCCCTAACGCTAATGCGCGTTCGAATCCTCCTCTAGAGCAAGCCGAACCAGAGCTTCGCTTTTACCCTAATGACAGCCGAATGATGGAAGTCGGGTTAAATCGCGGCAGTATGGGGAACCTGGTACGTGCCATGGGTGATGGTATGTATGTGGGGGAGTACTTCGATGGCACCAAACGCATGAATATTATCTTCCGCTCAGCCCCCTGGTTTACACCCGAAGACTTAAATAGCACGCCAGTCATGACGCCATCAGGCGAGGTGGTGCAATTAGGCGAACTGGTAGGTATTGAAAGAGCCGTAGGGCCAAGTCGTATTCAGCGCATTGATGGTCGAAGAACCCTTACGCTAAACGTAAATCCGCCAGAGGGTATGAGTTTAGAAGAAGCCATGAAAGTGATTACCTCTGAGGTTGAACCTGCCATTATGGCCATGATGCCTACCGATGGCGCTATTAATTATGGTGGTAGCGCGGATAGCTTAAAAGGCGCTATTGCCTCGATGGCTGATAACTTTCTTTTTGCCATGGTGTTGCTACTGCTGTTAATGGCGGGGTTGTTTAAATCGTTAAAAGACAGCGTGCTGGTAGTACTTTCTATTCCGCTAGCCACGGTGGGCGGGGTGATTGCTATTCGTATCATGAACATCTTTACCTTCCAGCCCATGGACCTGTTAACCATGATTGGCTTCATTATTTTGCTAGGGCTTGTGGTGAACAATGCCATTTTACTCGTGCATCAGACTCGTATAGGAGAGCAAGAAGGGCTGACCCGTGATGACGCGGTAGAACAAGCAATCAAACTACGTTTACGGCCTATCTTTATGAGCACGCTGACTTCAATCTTTGGCATGCTGCCCCTGCTGTTGCTACCAGGTGCAGGCAGCGTTATTTACCGAGGTCTTGCGGCTGTTATTGTGGGAGGAATGACGGTGAGTACCATATTCACCTTGCTATTACTGCCTACCTTGCTGCGTATGACGGCTTCAAAGTCACCTGTAAATATACTCAAACCCCTGGCCGAGCGCATAGAGAGCACCGGCGCTTCGCCGACTACCTCATCCACCGTAAAACAAAATAAATACAACGATCATGTGTAAGGAAAATACAACCATGAAAGCAATGACTTCTACTCTCGCCCTTAGTGTGTTTGCCTTATTTGCAAGCAGTGTATCGTTGAGCGCACACGCGCAGGATAGCAAGCAACCACCGCCGGTGCTGGTTCAAATAGATGAAGCCAGAGAGCAAGCGATTTCACAACTAACCTGGGTTCCTGGAACGGTACTAAGCGTTATCGATGCAAACCTTGCCTCTGAGGTAGACGGTCGCATCACTTGGATGGCAGATGTAGGTGATGTGGTTAAAGCAGGGGAGCCTTTAGTTAAAGTCGACGATACTCGCTTAAGCATTACCCGCAATCAAAATGCCTCAAATATTGCCAGATGGCAGTCGCAGGTTGAACTGTTTACCAAACGTCTAGCGAGGTACAAAAACCTTCAAGCAAGTCAAAACACGTCCAGAGGTGAGTTAGAGGAAGTTCAAGCTGACTTAGAGAATGCTAAGCAGGAGTTAGCGCAAGCCAAATTGGATTTAGAATTCACCGAATATCAGATAGCACAAAGCAGTATTCGTGCTCCCTTTACGGCTTTGGTGGTTGAAAGGCTACAGTCGCCGGGCGAATACACTGGGGTAGGGCAAACCCTGCTTCGCGTGGTAAACCCTGATAGCGTTGAAGTTCAGGTGCGTGCACCGCTCAACGTATTACCCTATATTGCTAACGGCATGAGCGTAAGCGTTCACAATAACGTGAACCAAGTAGAAGAATCTATTCGTGCCATTGTACCGGTAGGCAACAGTACATCGCGCATGATGGAGCTACGAATTGCCATCAACCCCGGTGACTTTCCTATAGGTAGTGCAGTGCGCGTGGCGCTGCCTAGCAGCGATACTCATGATGGTGTCACCATACCCCGCGATGCACTGGTACTAAGAAAGTCGGGCACCTTTATCTATCAGCTCAATGAAAATAATGAAGCGGAGCAGGTTAAGGTGACAACCGGGGTGGGGATGGGCGATAGAATTGAAGTGTTTGGCGATGTGAACCCGAAGCGCTCGGTTGTGGTGAGAGGAGCTGAACGTCTGCGTGCAGGCCAGAAAGTACGTTACAACAATGAGCGTGAGTCTTTGACAGCGAAGAACTGAGAGAATTGTAACAAATGTAAAAGTGCTATCCATTTAGACTAAAGTTAATGAGAATGTTTCTTATTTGTAATTGTTGATTATCAAATGGAGACATCCTTGAAAAAGTTAGTTTTAGCCAGTGCAGTGTGCACGCTATCCAGTCCGGTAGTATTTGCGCAATCCCTAGAAAGCCAGAATGAAGAAACCAAGTCTATAGAGCGAGTTGCTGTGGTAGGCGCAGCAACTAACTTGAGCATTACTGCCGAGGATATTGAGCAGTTTCAGGCAAACGATTTAGCTGACGTTTTTAGAGAGTCTCCGTCGGTCAGCGTTGGCGGTTCAGTAGGTGTAGCACAGAAAATCTTTATCCGTGGACTAGAAGATGCCTACCTGAATGTAACCGTAGATGGCGCGCAACAAACCTCAACCCTATTTCACCACATAGGCCGCGTAACGCTAGATCCCGATCTTTTGAAGCAAATCGATGTGCAGGCTGGTGCAGGTGAAGCAACCAGTGGCCCAGGTGCCATTGGTGGTTCAATCCGCTTTAAAACCAAAGATGCACAAGATTTATTGAGAGGCGACGAACAATTTGGTGGTCGAGTAAAAGCGAGTTATTTCTCAAACGAAGGCACCCGATATAGCGGCAGCCTTTATGGAAAGCTAAGTGATTCATGGGGCTTGCTAGGTTATTACAGCACGGTTGACAGAGATAACTTTGAAGACGGCGACGGCAACGAAGTGCTGGGTACTGCCGCAGATCAAGATCTCATGTTCCTTAAAGCCAGTGGTTACATTGCGGATAATCAATACCTTTCAATAAGTGCAGAGCAACGCGATGAAGAGGGTGAGTTTTCGGCAAGACCTAACTGGGTAGTACTAGAAGGTGCTCCACTTTATCCTAGTGAAGCAGAGCGTGATACCTACGTAGCGAACTACCGCTTTGACCACAGCGCATTGGTTTTCTTAGAGGCCACTGCATACCAAACTTCATCATCGTTCCGCGGCGGCCGTTTCGATTTCTTGTCTGATATCGATACCTATGGTTTTGATATTAGAAACACCACCGACATTTCAAACCACGTATTCACCTACGGTATCGACTATCGTAAAGATGAGGTAGAAAGTGGTCCTGGCGTAGGTCCTGTGCAGAACGCAGAAGAAGGCAGCGTAATGGGTATTTACGCGCAAGCTCATAGCAATATCACACCAGAGTTGTTGATGAGCTACGGTGTTCGTTATGACGACTTTGATTTTCAGCAACAAATCTTGATCGATGACTATTACGGCACACCCGTTACCGATGAGCCATCTGGACTAGACGACAATGAACTTAGCTTTAACGTCGGTCTTGAGTATCAGCTTACCGAAGCTTGGACCCTTGCTCTTGGTTACGCAGAAGCGGCGCGCGGTAAGCAAATTGGTGATGGTTTCACGCTTGACGAATACTTATATGATGGTGAGGACGTTCCCGTTGTTGCCAGTGACGTGGTGCCTGAAACTGTCACTAATATTGAAGCGTCAATCGAATACAGCGCGAATAACCTTAATGCGCGCCTTAGCGCCTATGAATCTACTATTGATGATGTGCTATTTAGCGGTTATCAAGGCAACTCGGTATTTAATAATATCGGCGACCTAGAATCATCTGGCGTAGAGTTTAACCTTGCGTATCGCTGGGACTCTGTTGACGTGTACTTTGGGTTTTCAAGCGTAGATGTTGAATTGATGCCTCGTGAAGATCTGTACAGCGTACCCTATAACAGCATCGATATTAACGGATACGAGTTTGTTGGCTTAGGTAATAGTCGCGGTAATACGTGGGTACTTGGTGCAGATTACACCGTTACTGCAGACATTAGCGTTGGCTTTAACATCACTATGGTTGACGACATCAACATAGATACACTACATCAGGCCTTGGAAAACGGTTGGACCGACTCGCTTTATTCACTTAACAAAGCAGACTATACCCTAGTGGATATTTATGGCGAGTGGGAAGTCACAAACGACCTTCGCTTAAATCTGGCGGTAACGAACTTGTTTGATGAAGCGTATATCGACCATTCAAGTGTGGGTGACTACAGCGAAGTATTCCCAAGCGTTATTGGTCCGCAAGAAGCTGGACGAGATATTCGTTTGTCTGTGACTTACGATTTCTAAGCAACGCCTTTAGATGAACTTTTCCACGTTTAAAAGGTGGGTCTTTTGGGCCCACCTCTTTGCTGGCTTATTGGCCAGCATTGTCGTTTTCATTATGGCTTTTACCGGTGTATTACTCACTTACGAGCGCCAGTTCAAAGAGCTAAGTGAAATGGCTTATGCACAAACGATTGATATCGAAAAGTCGGTAATCTCGACTGAGCGGGTTGTAGCAATACTTCGTGAAAAGCATCCTAACGAAGCGCATATTTTTGTTCGATGGGTCAATAGCGAGGGAGCGGCAATTCCCGCATGGGCCGGCGAACACAGCTATCTTATTCACCCCTATACCGGAGATATATTAAGAGAAGGAGAAGGGGTCGTTGAAGAAGCATTTCATGTCATAACTGACCTGCATCGATATCTTTTAATGGAAGGGGATTACCAATTAATTGGCAAAACCATAACGGCTTATAGCAATCTTATTTTTATTTTTTTGCTGTTATCGGGAGTCATCATATGGTTGCCCAAACACATATCGAAAAAATCCTTAAAGCAGCAAATGTGGTTACGGCAAAAGTACACTAATAAACAGCACCGTCGCCGACATTGGCATTTTGTTTTTGGTATGTGGTCACTGCCTTTTTTAGCTGTGATTGGACTAACGGCTACCCTGTTTTATTTTGAGTGGGCAAACAAAGCATTGTATGGAATGTACGGTGAACAAGTCCCTACTCGCGAAAAGAAAGCTATGCCTGAGACGCTAGACGCCGACGTTGTCAGTTACGACACGCTATTTACCAAAGCTCAGCAACACGCCAATGAAAATGGCTATCAGGATTGGTATTCCATGTGGATGGAAATTGGCAAAAGTGAGGGTGTTGCACGGTTTTATATCGATAAAAGTATAGGGCACAGGCAAGAGTTAGCGTATTCACTGTATTTCGACACGGGAACCGGTGACATTCACTAGGACACTTTACAAAACCGATTGGCCCAAAGGGAGTCAGGCTTGGGGTACTTCCCGCTTTTTGCACACGGGAGAATACTTTGGCTTTATAGGGCAGACCATCGCAGGGCTGGTAAGCTTGCTTTGCTGTATCTTAGTTTATACTGGCACACTACTTGGTGTGCAGAGACTTCTCAATTTGCGAAAGCAGCATTAAAAGACTTAGGCAGGGTAATGGTAACGACTAGCCCTGTTTGCTTTGTAGCGCTAGCGTCTCTATGTAATGCGTTGCCTTTGATTAGTGCAGCGCGATTTATCGCCGAAATGTCGCCGCCCACAGCGGCAATTTGACGTTTCGCCAGTGCAAGCCCTAGACCAAAGCCAGAGCGCTTTGCGGCATGTACGTAGTTTTTGGCTGCCCGTGCCTTGTCTACCCTGAAAAAAGGTTCGAATATGGCGTCTAGCATTGATTCAGGGACGCCGGTGCCTTCGTCTGTAACCGTGATAACATAGTTATTATTATCGCTGGTCAGCGTTAAACTCACTTTGCTTTGCTCAGGGGTATGACGCAAAGCATTACGAATAATATTTTCTAACGCCTGCCCCAAAGCAAGCTGGCTGCTCTTTTCAATATTCGCGCATTCAGGTGTGTCGACATGCAAGGTTCTATCAGGGTATTCAAACCGCGCATCTTCACAAATAACATTGATAAGTTCTACCAAGTCAAAGTCATCGCTGTTCAATTGTGGCGATTCTGTATTTAGCCATGCAAAGGTTAGGGTATCTTCAACAAGCTCTCTCATCGTGCTCGCTTCATAACGCAGGCGTGAAAGTGCTTGTTCACGATTAATGTCTTGCTCTACAAAGTCTATTGCCATATCAATGCGGGCAAGAGGCGTGCGAAGCTCGTGAGAGAGATCAGCAAGCAAACTTCTTTGATTATAAATGAGACTGCTGGTTCTTTGGGCCATCTTGTCGAACGTTTGGGCAAGCCCAGTAAGTTCGTCATTTCGCTTGGGCATTGCAGCCATTGCACGGGCTTCTAAATTGCCATTTGCGAAATCTTTTGTGGCATTTTCTAATTGCTTTAGTGGCGTCATTAGGTGTCGATACAGCATAAAACTCAACAGACTTAATATCACTAGAGGTAATGCAATTTGAAGCGTTAAGCGTGTGGCGAGCAATAACGAACCTGGGCGCATACGCTGTGGAAGTTGAATTAAAAAGTGCGTATTGTCATCGACGAAGGGGACTTCCATCACAGGGTTTTCAGAAAAGTACAAATGTATTTTCCATTCGGGGCTGCGGCCTATTTGAAATCGGTCAACAAACTCATCTAACATTTGGGTGTCAGCGAATGTGGTCATTTGGGAGTTAACTACGGCAAGCCACGTGTCTTCCTTTGTCTTCACTTCTTGCAAAAAAGCAGCTAACGCTTGTTCTCCATCCTCCAGGTAGATTTTCTCCGCTTCTTGACCATAGGAATAAAGGGTTTCTTGATGAGCTTTATCGATAAAACTCATGCTGGTCTCGGTATGATTGGTAAGCTACGCGATGGCCCAAAATAACAGAACAGTACCAACGGCAATAAATGCGCACAGTCGCCATAGCAGTTTATTTTTCACGAAAAGCGATATCCTTGGCCGTGGACAGTGGCAAGGCGTTCAGGGGGCATGCCAGTCTCAACGAGCTTTTTGCGTACTCTAGACAAATGCATATCTAAGCTTCGGTCGTACCTCGAAAAGGGTTTGTTAAGCACGCTGTGATAAAGAAATGCTTTGCTCAACGTTTCCCCTTTGTTATCTACTAACATCCAAAGAAGCTTAAATTGTATTGGCGTGAATTCGAGTAGTCTTGAGTGGTATTTGGTAACTTGCTGAATGCGATTTAAATAAAGCACATCAACAATGATTTCCGACTTTTGCGTGCCTGAGTCGTTTAGTGTTTTGCTGCGTCGCAACAGTGCGTCGATGCGAAGCATCATTTCAGTAAAATTGAAGGGCTTGGGTAAGTAGTCATCTGCGCCCTTACGGTAGCCTTCAATCCTTTCTTGCTCGGCACCTGACGCGGTGATCATCATCACCGGGGTTTGCTTTATTTGCCTTAATTGGTTTAACAGCGACAAGCCGTTTAAAGAGGGAAGGCGTATGTCGAGTAACACAAGGTCAAAGTTCTCCTCAAGCACAGCTTGTAATCCAGCGTTACCGTCACTTTCGTGGCGAGTGTCAAATCCTCGAGACTGCAACAGCTGTGTGATTTGTTCACTTAACGTCGCGTCATCTTCAACAATGAGTATTCGGGTTTTACGCATAATGGCTTCAGGAAAGAATTTTAAACATACTATTAATAATAGTTATCATTTGCAACTAATCGGTTTGTGACGATAAATGCGGCCGCTAACGCGCGCTTTTATATTGTTACAAATTTACTGTGGTGCTGATGGTTTCTCGCTTTACAATAACGGTTAACAGCTATCTTAGTGCTTGCGCTAAACTGCGGTTCTCTTGATGTCTGCACAATTGAGTAAATAAAGCATAGACGCAGCAGTCAACTAAGCGCTTTGCCTGCTAGGTTGGAGCTACAAGGACACGATCTTAAAAATGGTAATGAGTTTAAAGAAGTTAACGACGTTGTCGGCGTCGCTAGTAGTAGCAGGAAGTGTCGTGACTGGTTGCGCCAGCTCTAATCATGTTACTCAGATAGAAGGTGAAAATGCTGTAATCAAGCACACCAATGAACCTGGGTATGAGGACAGATTCAGCAATATTTACGACGGTTTTAAAGCATACCCCGTCACGTGCACTAATGATTGCTACCCAGCGTCTGCCGATATTGAATGTGAAAGTGACATGCAAAATTGTCAGTTCGTTGGCAACAACCCGACAGTGAACTCGAACACCGGCTTTAATGTCACCTGGTTAGGGCACGCAAGTTTTTTACTTAACACCGCAAGTGGTGAGCAAATACTTATTGACCCTGTGTTTGGGCAGTTTGATTGGCCCGTTAATTGGGCTTTTCGATTGGCGGAGGGGTTCAGCCGCAACGAACCCGCTGAGGTAGGTGAAGACAAACTCGCACAAACCGATGCTGTGGTTTATTCCCATATTCACTATGATCATTTCAATAAAGCCGATATTGCCGAATTAGGCACAAAGCCCGAATATCTTGTTCCGTTAGGTTTCGCAGAGCACTTCCCTAATAGAGGCTACACCATTAAAGAAATGGCGTGGTATACCAGCAAAAACGTAGGCAAAACCTCTATCCACTTCGTGCCGGCCCATCATTTCAGTAACCGAATTTGGGTGCCTTATTTGTACGAGGACGACAATGCGACACTGTGGGGTGGTTGGGTATTTGAGAATGAAGGCAAAACATTGTTCTTTGCGGGGGATACGGGATATTCACCGCACTTCATGGATATTAAAGCGCGCTTTGGTGAAATAGATGTTTGCCTGTTACCTATAGCGTCTTATTTCAGCGAAACCTCACCTAAATGGTATCGCAAGGTACATACTACGCCAGAAGATGCCATTGTTGCGGCCCAAGACCTAGGCTGTAAAGCCGTAGTGCCTTGGGGCTATGGAAATGCCAGCTGGATGATGGGTGACAAGACGTCACATTCTGCGCTATTTCGTCTTATGAAAATGAAGAAGCAGCTAAACCCTGCAATGCCTTGGGTTATTTTGAATGAAGGTGAACAGGCGTCTTTTTAATTTAAGCTACGGATAAATGGCTTATTTATCCGCAATCTTATCCGCAATTTTTTGGCATTTTCCGCGCCATTCGTCATCAAGCGCCTCAAGATTCGCTAGCTTTTGGGCCAGGGCTTTGTCTGCTTTGGTATGGGCGCATTGCATTAGGGTGTGAACATTAACGGTATCGTCCTCACGGTGCAGTAGTGTTACTTCGTCGCCAACACTGATGGTTCCGGTTTTAATAACCCGGTAATACCAGCCAGTGATACCTCGTTCTCCGACAAATCTATCTAAATTGGGCACTTCGAAGCGTTGCGAGATTTTATTGCAAGGGGCACGGGGTGCGCTTACTTGCAGTTCTACCTCGCCGAGCTTCCATATATCGCCGATATAAACGGTAGCATCGTCCATGCCCTCTACACTGATGTTTTCGCCAATGCTGCCCAGCGAAAAGTCGCCTTCAGGAAAATGCTTTCTTAATGTCAGATAGTTGGTCGGGTTGAACTGATGCAGCACTTTCTCCGGTCCACCGTGAAGCCGTTTGTTGGCCTGTTCGTCTTCATCGGTTCTGTCCATATGCACCGTTAACGCGTCGACGGGGGCTTTAACAATACTGCTTGGTGCCCCACGAGGGCCTAGCGGCTGAGGTTTTCCAGCAAACAGAGCGTTAACAGAAAATGAGGTAGACATGGCATCTCCAAAAAATATTTTTGTGCATTTAAACCTTTCTACTATAGGGTACGACTAACCTTATAACACTAACAAGTGCTTATACCAGTCCGCATAGATAATTACCCACTCAGCGAGAGTTAAAATGTTCGTAATCGCGGCGTGTTACCGCAGGTATAGTGGTTCTACACCAAGGTGACACAACAAAGAGTACGGACATTTTAAACTCGCCCTTCGGGAAGGTCTGGCAAGCTTCCTAGCTGCATTCTGGGAATTTGAAAGGGAACAGCCATTCCTGCATTCCCACGCTTTGCTAGTAAACTTGCCAGCACCTTCTGAGTGGGCAATTATCTATGCGGATTGGTATTTTGCTAATCAGCACCACAAATAACAAAGAGAAAAGAATGGAACACACACAACAACGTGTTGTACACGCCAATGTGGTGTTTGGTAATAAAAGCGAAAATGAGCTGATATCTAAAGCGAAAAAGGGCGATAAGCAGGCGTTTCGGTCCCTTTACGATGAACATATTGGGCGAGTCTACGCGCTTTGTTACCGGCTTACAGGTGAAAAGGGAATGGCAGAAGATGCTTCGCAAGAAGTCTTTATTCAGCTATGGAAAAAATTGGGTAATTTTGATGGGCAAAGCCAATTTTCCACATGGTTACACAGTGTTACGGCAAACATTACCATCTCTTATATGCGCAAGCAGAAAGGGTGGGTGCAGCGCATGTTTAACTTGGAAAACAGCGGCATTAACGAGATGCCGGCTGAAGAAAACAGCACCGATGTGGATTTAGAAGCATTAGTTATTCGCTTACCCGAGCGAGCCAGAATGGTTTTTGTCCTCCATGCAATTGAAGGTTACAGGCATGAAGACATTGCCAGCATGTTGAACATGGCAGTGGGCTCAAGCAAAGCACAATTTTTCCGTGCTAAGCAATTATTGAAAGATTTTATGGGAGTCGATGATGAGTAATTTTGACGACAAGCTTGCTCAGCATATTTCTGAGATATCAAAAGAGAAGCAGCCAGAACGAGATTTGTGGCGAGGTATTGAACTCGGCATAACATCGCAGCAAGGCGACGCTTCACAAGACGACGCTTCACAAGACGACGCTTCATCATCTACGGTTACATCAAAACAGTGGATGGCGATAGCCGCAAGCGTTTGTTTAGTTACTGTATTGTGGTTTGCGGCTCCTTTTGCGTTTAAAGCTGATGAAAGTCGAAGCGATGGCTATGCCTTGATTGACGCAATGAGTATGCAGCAGCAACAACAAGTGAATAGTCTTCTTGCTAGTTATGAAAGTACAACGGCGCTAACGGAAGATTGGCAAGAGCAATTGAAAGAATTGGACGATGCTGCAGATGTTATTAAAGCGGCATTAAAGGACGATCCAGACAACTCAGCATTAATCAAAATGCTGCATCACGTATATCAACAGCAGATTGCCTTAATTGAGCGAGTGCACGCGCCAAAGTGGCAGCAAATTTAATAAGGGTTTAAAGATGAATATAAATACGAAAAGCACATTTTTGCACACGTTCATGGCACCTTTGGGGGCCAAGGTATTACTTACTACTGCGCTGCTAAGTATCGCTACTGCGGCGTTTGCAGGAGAAAAAGTAGATAAGACCATCGACACATCGTCTTCGCCGAAAGTGGACATTGAACACATCAACGGAAAAGCAGACATCCGAGTTTGGGATAAGTCTCAGGTTCGTGTCACCGGTGAACTGGGCGATCAAACTGAAGAGTTTATCTTTGAAAGACGTGGAGATGTCGTGGTTATACACGTTGAAGTCGAGCGCCACTCAAAGAGCTGGTTTAATAAAGGTAAAGATGGCGACGACCTTGTTATCTATATACCTTCAGCAAGCGACCTTCACTATACCGCAGTCAATGCTGATCTTATTGCAGAAGGTATAACAAAAGCAGTAGATGTTGAGGTGGTAAACGGCGACGTAACCCTTAAAAACATAGGTGAGCGGGTTGAAGTTGAGTCGGTTAATGGCGATATCGTGCTTGAGAATGTGAGAGGCCGTTTAGAGGCGGAAACAGTGAATGGCGAAATTGAAGCGTCACACTCAGGAAACACGCCAGTGAGCTTTGCGTCAGTTAATGGCAAGCTCGACATCACTTCCGATAGCCCAGACGTATCAGTAGAAACCGTCAACGGTCGAATCGATGTGTCTCTTCAAGCGGTGGACGTACTGCAAATCAATACGGTTAATGGAAGGACTTACGCAAGTTTAGGTCTTAATAAGAACGGTAGCGTAAAAGCGAATTCTGTAGGCGGTGCGATGGAATTTGTCTTTCAAGATGGCGTATCGGCACAATTTGATATTGAGACGCACGCTGGCGGCAACATTGTAAACAATATCAGTGATGAAAAGTCGCAAAAGCCTAAGTATGGCCCAGGTAGCTGGCTACGCTTTATCCACAACGGTGGGGCTGCAAATGTAGACATCTCTACGGTACACGGGCGAATTGAAATAGACCAAAAGTGAATAAGCTATAGGCAACACAATTGAAACTTTAGGTTGAAAAAATGAATTTAGTCCACATTTATTAATCAGACATGTGGTGATTAATGAAAAGCTGCGAGTGATCGCAGCTTTTTTGGTTTGGTCGCTAAAAATGTGTAGCTGAGCGTTTGTAAGTAACAAAAGTGCGTTTTAATGGCTCTTAGTTACAAGTTAGCGGACCTGCACGCTTCACCCACATCATCACATGGTTTGTTATTTTTTGATTGGAGGTTAAATTGAGTATTGTTGGACACGTCAAAAGGTTTTGGCGATTTCATAGTCTAATTATTGGTGCGTTTGGAATATGCGCATTTACGCTAGGCTGTGCTGTTCAGGAACCCGCTTATTACGAAGGTACTTGGGTGGTGACTAAGGCCTATAATGTAGGTGTTTCAGCTCACTCATCAATAGAGTCAGAAAAGTTCTTGGGTCGCTCGGTAACCTATGCTTCAGACTCGGCTAAACTCGATCAGGCATTCTGTGAGTCACCGGTGTATTTAACGAAAAATATCAGTAATCAAGATTTTTATGCTGCTTTTAAAGCCTCTCCATCATCGCTCGGCTTTAGCGACGACAAGATTACTGAAGTAAGTTTGTCGTGCCTTGATAATTCAGCAATCATGGGTTCTACACTCATTTTTCAGGAAGGTGGCAGCGCCTACACCTTGGTTGATGGTACGTTTTTAAAGCTGGAGAAAACGCTTTAAGCGATGTTGTCTTTTTGCGCTTTCGCAACAAAATGACGACTTCCTTTGTTGAGTGATGGACGTTAAAAGCGCATAATATCCAACTGACTTTTGTGCATTGGAATAGGTTTCACTCGTGGCGTCTGCGTCTAAAAACGATAAGAATGTTGAAAAATTGAAGGTTCCACCTCATAGCATTGAGGCTGAGCAATCTGTTTTGGGCAGCATGCTTATTGACCCTGAAAGCTGGGACAAAGTCGCGGAGCTTGTTACCGATAACGATTTCTACAATCGCTCACACCAAATTATCTTTCGTGCTATCACTCGACTACTAAACAGTAGCCAGCCAATAGATCTTATAACAGTATCAGAAGAGCTGGAAAAGCATGATGAACTGGAAGATGCCGGTGGTTTTGCCTACTTAGGTGAACTTGCCAAAAACACGCCAAGTTCTGCGAACGTTGTGTCTTATGCGCAAATTATCAGTGAGCGCGCGATAACCCGTGAGCTTATTGGCGTGGCGCATGAAATAGCGGAAGTTGGGTACAACCCCGAAGGCCGTGACAGTGCAGACATTCTTGACCTGGCCGAAAGTAAAGTATTTGAAATTGCCGAGCGAAGAACTGGTGAAAACGAAGGTCCTCGCGATGTCGAGTCTATCTTAGGGAAGACCATTGACCGTCTAGAAGAATTGGTGAAAACCAATAAAGACGTTACCGGTGTTACTACCGGCTTTACCGACCTAGACAAAATGACCAGTGGTATGCAGCCCTCTGACCTTATTATCGTGGCGGCTCGTCCATCGATGGGTAAGACCACCTTCGCCATGAACTTGATTGAAAACGCCATGATGGCAGAAGACAAACCTGTACTTGTTTTCAGTCTTGAGATGCCCTCAGAACAAATCATGATGCGTATGTTGGCGTCATTAAGCCGCGTTGACCAAACCAAAATTCGTACTGCTCAGCTGGATGATGAAGATTGGGCACGTATCTCCAACACCATGGCTATGCTCAAAGACAAAGATTGTTTGTTTGTTGATGATTCATCAGGCCTTACACCAATGGACGTGCGAAGTCGCGCAAGAAAACTCGCTCGCGAACGCGGTGGAATCAGTCTCATCATGGTGGATTATCTTCAGTTGATGCGCGTACCTTCTCTTAGCGATAACCGAACATTGGAAATTGCAGAGATCTCTCGCTCATTGAAAGCATTGGCTAAAGAGCTTGAAGTGCCGGTAGTTGCCCTTTCACAGCTTAACCGTACGCTAGAACAACGCGCCGATAAACGTCCTGTAAACTCTGACCTTCGTGAGTCTGGCTCAATCGAGCAGGATGCCGACCTTATTATGTTTATTTATCGTGATGAGGTTTATCACGAAAACAGTGAGTATAAGGGAATTGCAGAGATTATCATTGGTAAACAGCGTAACGGCCCAATTGGTACCTGTCGACTTACGTTCCAAGGTCAGTTCTCACGATTTGACAACTATGCAGGCCCTGCCATAGCCGACGAATATTAGCCCCTCTTATGGCGACTAAAGGCTTCGACCGCGGCCACGGTCTTCATTTTAAGGGTTAACAAGTTAAAGTATTTCAGACACAAAAAAGGCGCCGTAAGGCGCCTTTTTCAATTCATATAAAATGAATTATTTTTCTTCAGCTACTTTCACAGTGTCTTTAACTGTCACTGAAATGCGACGGTTAACACGGTGTGCTTCAGCGTTCTTACCTTTATCTAGAAGCTGAGTTTCGCCGTAACCGATAGTGTCTAAACGAGAGCCTTCGATTCCGTACATGTCTACCATAACTTCTTTGAAGTTAGCAGCACGACGCTTAGAAAGGTCCATGTTGTAAGCTTCAGTACCTGGTGCAGAAGTGTGACCTTCGATTACCGCAGTTGTTGAAGGATACTGCTTCATGAATTCAGCGAATTCAGCAATTTCTGGATCTTTTGGCATCTTAACAACAGCACTTTCGTTGTCGAATAGAACGCGTAGTGTGATTTCTACTGTCTCTTCGTCAAATACTGTACAACCTTTAGCGTCAACTTTAACGCCTGCAGGTGTGTCAGGGCACATGTCTTTGCTGTCTACAACGCCATCGTTGTCAGAATCTTTGATTGCACAACCAGTTGCATCTACTTTAGCGCCAGCAGGTGTGTTAGGACACTGATCAACGTTGTTTAATACGCCATCGTTGTCGTCATCGATGCTACAGCCATTTGCGTCAACACGAACACCCGCTGGTGTCATTGGGCACTGGTCTTTGCTGTCTACAACGCCATCGTTGTCGCTGTCTTTAGATGCGGCAGGAGTGCCTTTACCAAATGGGATCGCGATACCAACTTTAACACTGTAGTCATTGTAATCTTCACCGAAGTCGTGATAAGCGGCGATTTCAGTAACAAGCTTAACATCTTCGTGGATGTCCCAGTGTTTACCGATACCGATGTTACCAAGGGTAGTTGATTCGCCTACTGCTTGACGCTTAACACCACCGAATAAGAACCATGCATCATTTGGCATGAAGTAAAGTGCGTCAACACCAACCATTTCGCCGCTTTCATCACCGCCGCCTGCATAATCAAGGTCTAGGGCTGTAAATTCAACACGAGCTGCCCAGCTTTGAGTAAAACGGAAACCGTATTCAAAAGCTACGCCACGACCATCGTCGTAAAGGCCGCCATCAGTTAGATCTAACGGACGTGAGTCGTCAGTGTTGTAATACATGCCAGACAAACCAAACCAGTTTTTGTACTCTGGCTCAGAAGAATCTTGTGCAAATGCATTAGTCGAAGTAATTACAGCAAGAGATAGCGCTGCCATTTTAAAGTGTTGTTTCATAGTCACATCCTGTTTAACGTTGAGTGATTACCGATTTTTGATAATTTTGTGTTGTGCTTTGCGTAATACACTAGCACAAATTGTGCCATTTATAATATGGGTTAGGCTGCGATCCCTTGTAATGTGGCAATAATTGTTCGTCTTCCACCATGATCTCGGTGTTCGCCGAGCATGATACCCTGCCACGTGCCAAGTGCAAGTTTGCCTTGTTGGACAGGTATAGTAAGTTGACACCCTAGTATACTCGATTTTAAGTGAGCTGGCATATCATCTTTACCTTCGTAAGTATGCCTGAAAAAAGAAAGTTCTTCTTTTACACTATGGTTGAAGAACGCCTCCATATCCTGCCTTACTGTTGGATCGGCGTTTTCATTGATTGTCAAACTTGCACTTGTATGCTGAAGCCAAAGGTGTAAAAGCCCAACTTCAACCTGACGAATGCTAGGTAATGCAGATTCCAACTGCTGCGTAATGAGGTGGAATCCTCTCGGATAGCTGTCGAGTGTAATTTTTTCAGACTGCCAGAAATTATTTGTCAAAACAGATTTCCAAATGGGCTAATCCTTCGTCGCACATGAAAGGAAGAATAATTTTAGCACCATCAACTTGGTGACTAATCGTATGTTGCTTTCCTGATACAACGATTGGTGTTGCCATTCCAAATTCGTAACCCCGCTCAGCAAGATCTCGTTTTGCGTTACCGCAAATCATGTTGGTAACTTCGCCAACCATGTCGCCTACTTCTGCATCAAGCTTCTCAGGGCGCTCGCCCACCATTCTCTCCATTATGGTGAGGGCCAAAGACTCGTCAAAAGTAATAGACATAGAGCCGCGAATGTCTGGGCCCACCATGCCAATTAGCCCCGATACATCGCCTTTGGCGATATCACTTTGTTTGCGCTTGGGCTTGCCCGGGGTCAATTTAGTTTGAGCCATGGTTTCAAGCACGTTCAAAAGACCAGCAATAAACGGGTTCACAAAATCAGCATTCATGTACACTCTCCTGAGCAGCGTGATCTTCCGTTTGTTGACAATCGGCACATAATCCATGGGCCTCTATAGTTTGTTTCGATACTTTGAATCCGTGTTGCTTTGCTTGGCTATCAAGGGTCTCTTGAAGACCTTCAGATTGAATTTCAGCAACATCACCACAGCTGTCACAAATTAGAAACTGAACAGGGTGGTTACAACCAAAATGATAGCAGGCCACAAACGCATTCGTAGACTCTAAACGATGAATGAACCCAAAATCGAGAAGAAAATCAAGGGCGCGATAGACTGTCGCAGGTTTGGCACTAGACTCTGTTTCTTTTAGTGAGTCGAGTAGTTCATAAGCACCCATAGGGCCGTGCTTTGAAACAAGAATTTCATACACCTTTTCTCTAAGCGGTGTGAATCTGGCGCCGCGTTGCTCGCAATAAGCCCGTGCCTTTTGAATAAGTGTGGTTTTGTTCATTGATGATAACCGTAAACTCGACTTTCATTGTTATATTAATGCGTCACTTCTGGATCACGTTTTTTAGTGTGTACATGAGCTATTAACTCATCTTCCAAGGCAAAACGCTCTTCTAATGTCTCACCAAGCTTGGCTAGCGCTGAGTCAAATTCAGCTGCCTGCTCGGGCGTTACTGCTTGTGCAAACGTATCATTAAATGCGAGTGCTGCGTCAGTGGTTTTTGTCAATCTGGGGTAAAGTTTATCTCGTAGTGCAAGGCCGTCATTGTCGTTTTCAACCAACATATCGAAAACCTCAAAGTGTCCTACCGACAAATAATCGAGTAATGCGCTGCAAAAGTTGTCTATCTCATCTGGGTCAGGTAAACACTCGCTTCGCTTGTTAATACCTGCTAGTTCACAGAAAGAAACTAACAGTGCCTGTCTGTCCATTAACCAGCGGTCAATAACCTGGCTTTTCCCGCCCCATTTTGATTTAACGCTTTCTAACTGTTGCAACATTTTGATGTGTTACCCGTTTAGCGACAATAAGTTTCAGTATAACACTGTGCACTAGCGACACAAATTTTGCGCGAAAAAGTTCGTTTCAAAATGTATGGTGGCGATCTATACGCTCAGTATTTAGTGTAGTATGAAGCATTAAAGAACAGGAGTGATGTGCAATGATGATAAAGTTGGATGAGGCGAAACTAGCTGCTCAGCAAGCCCTGTGGGTAGTTTTTAGTCGCGGCAAAATTGTAGTACAAGAATCGTCTGAGTCTATCCCCGTTGCTTACCTGAGTGATATTCCATTTTTAGCATCTTATATCGATGAAATTCATCAACTTCCGCCGCTCAATGAGACGGCGCATAGAGATCTGCCCGTATATGTTGTTGATTTGGGCGCTGAGCATGTTGACGAACCCGGTTGGGAACGGGTATCGCTTAGACAGCTTCTTTTTGCCGAATACGATATTGCCTTTTCCGTTATTGGGCGAGCCTGGCAATACATCCACTTCTTGCGTACTCATCAATTTTGCGGGCAATGTGGAGCCAAGACTGAACGCGTAGATTGGGAAATGGCAATGCATTGTCACCGCTGTCAACATCGCAGTTATCCAAGAGTGTCTCCCTGTATCATTGTTTCTATACACGACAACGAAAAAATATTGTTGGCCAAAGGCGTTCGCCACCGAGAATCCAATATGTATTCAACCCTTGCAGGCTTCGTAGAAAGTGGTGAAAGTCTGGAGCAAGCGGTCCACAGAGAAGTTTTCGAAGAAGTTGGCGTTAAGGTTAAAAACTTGCGCTATTACAATAGTCAGCCATGGCCATTTCCACATTCCTTAATGGTCGGGTTTGTTGCCGAGTATGACGAAGGGGAAATTCGTTGTCAGGAGAACGAGATAGATGATGCGCAATGGTTTGATATAGATGCGCTGCCGACTATTCCACCGAAAGTGTCTATTGCGGGACAATTAATTGCTGAAACGGTGTCTCTGATCGGCGACAAATAAAAAACCCTGCCGAGGCAGGGTTTCAATAAGTTTAGCACGGTCCCATGTAGGGCTTCTTTTCTTTAACGGTTATAGTAATAGCAAACACTCACTTTAAGTGCAAGCGTCTTTTTAAAGTAATGTTCAAGTATTGTTTGTCTTTAATAATCGACACTACACCGATTTGTCGTTAAAACATTGATTTTTTAATACAGGTTTTAGCACACCTTAGTTAAGAATACTGGTATACTTTCGCGCTCAAATATCTTCAGTAATTTAGGTGAGTTATATGTCGCAAAATTTCCCCAGTGTTGATAAGCCCGCGTTAAAGAACGATCGTTACTTACGTGCGTTACTTAAGCAGCCGGTTGATGTCACACCTGTATGGATGATGCGACAAGCCGGGCGCTACCTCCCAGAGTACAAAGCGACTCGTGCAGTAGCAGGCGATTTTATGTCGTTGTGCAAGAATGCAGAACTTGCATGTGAGGTGACGCTACAACCTTTACGTCGCTTTCCTCTCGACGCTGCAATTCTCTTTTCGGATATTTTGACCATTCCAGATGCGATGGGCCTCGGTCTTTACTTTGAAACAGGTGAAGGCCCTCGCTTTAAAAATCCAATCACGTGTAAAGCGGATGTGGATAAAATCGGCCTTCCTGATCCAGAAGGTGAATTACAGTACGTAATGAATGCCGTTCGTACTATTCGCCGTGAGCTTAAAGGTGAAGTGCCATTAATTGGTTTTTCTGGAAGCCCTTGGACACTCGCGACTTACATGATTGAAGGTGGTTCAAGTAAAGCCTTTACCAAAATCAAGAAAATGGCATTTGCTGAGCCAGCAACGCTTCATGCGTTACTAGCAAAACTGGCTGATTCTGTTACTGAGTATTTAAATGCTCAAATCGCTGCGGGCGCGCAGTCAGTCATGGTATTTGATACTTGGGGTGGCGTGTTATCTCCTCGTGACTACAAAGAATTCTCGCTTCAGTACATGGAGCGCATTGTAAGTGGGCTGACCCGTGAAAATGAAGGCCGTAAAGTACCTGTTACCTTGTTCACCAAAAACGGTGGCATGTGGCTAGAATCGATTGCGGCGACAGGCTGCGACGCAGTAGGTTTAGACTGGACTATCGACATTAAAGAAGCGCGTGCGCGCATTGGCGATAAAGTTGCACTTCAAGGTAATATGGATCCATCAATGCTGTATGCTCAACCGCAAAGAATTGAGCAAGAAGTGGCGTCCATTCTAGAAGGTTACGGTGAAGGTAGCGGTCACGTATTTAATTTAGGTCACGGTATCCATCTAGACGTACCACCTGAAAATGCAGGTGTGTTCGTTAATGCGGTACATGAACTTAGTAAGCAATATCACAAGTAAGCGACTTCGATAAAGGAAGTAAAATGAAAACGTGGCTTGTGTTGTTGCTGATAGCGTTTGCATTGATAGCAGGGTATAAATTTTCTGGCTATCAACACCAACTCAGTGAATCCAATGCAGAAAAAGAGCGACTAACCAATGTGTTAGCGCGCTCTCGTGCCACGGAAACGAGTGAACTGAAAGTTATTAAGCCCGCCGCCAAGTTGGTTTCAAATGAAACAGGTGCGGTGCTCTTGGATACAAGCGTTACAAAAAACGGCGAGATGAATGTTGCCCCCGTTGCTGAGAATGTCCAAATCATGGCGCCAGAGGTTTTCTACACGAAAACCGAAGGCTCACTCAATACGTTTTTTGCGCTGCCGCCTAATAACGAGCGCTTTGTTTTAGACTCGGTAAAGTGTGAGAACGGACATTGCGAAATAACGGGTGAGTATGACGGTTCTGAAACTGAGCTGTCGCGAGTTATTGAAGCATTGGAACAGGAGCCGTGGTGGGAATTCGGCTCGCCTATCATAACCACGCAAGTGGCACAGCGAGGCCTCAAACTTAACGTTTCTTTCGCCGCATCCCATTCGCCAAATGCTCGTGTGCGTTATCGGAATAGCACTCAGGCCGATTTAAACAGTCAGCTTGCCTCAGCGGGTTAACCCCAAAACGTGTATATCGCCAATTGAATTCGCGGTATGCCTTATTCAAGCGTGTACTGGCGTTAGGCGTCTCTTGGTAAGCCTTTTTCAATTACGCGAATAAGCCGCGCTTGCTGCCTGTTTTTTGCATCAGACGCTTGTTGCTTCTCTTGCTGCCGCTTAAGAGCCCAATCAATATGTCTGTCCACCAAGTCACTCACGCTCCCTCGTCTTTCTTTCAAAAGCAGAATGCTTTGTTCATCATACGGAGCGTTTCCTAACGCAACGGCAATATTACGCTGCCACTTCTCAAAGCCAATCCGCCTGATGGGGGAGCCTTCCGTATTTCGCAAGAAGGTTTCTTCAGACCAGCCGAAAAGCGCATTGAGACTTTGGCCGTGTAGCACTTGTCGCGGGTGGAAATCTTCTTCACTGGTAACGTCGGCAAAGCGATTCCAAGGGCAAACAAGTTGGCAATCGTCACAGCCATAAATGCGATTGCCCATCATGGGGCGCAAATCTTCGGGAATATCTTTGTCTGATTCAATGGTGAGATAGGAAATACAGCGACGGGCATCTACTTTATAAGGCGCAACAATTGCATTGGTCGGGCAGATGGTTAGACACGCCGTGCAGGTGCCGCAACCCTCTTCAATTGGTGAGTCAGTGGGTAATGGCAAATTGATGAACAGCTCACCTAAGAAGAACCAAGAGCCGGCTTCTTTGTTGAGTGTCAGGCTGTGTTTCCCCGTCCAGCCAATACCCGCTTTTTCAGCAATAGCGTGTTCCAATACGGGGGCTGAGTCTACAAACGGGCGATATTGGGTATGCGCCAAGGATGCTGTGATTTTCTCTCCCAATTGCTTCAGACGTTTGCGCAGCACTTTGTGGTAGTCACGGCCCAATGCATAGCGGCTGATGTATCCTATTTCTGGCTTTTTTAAATGCTTGGCAAACGAGGCGTCAGGAGGTAAGTAGTTCATGCGAACGCTGATAACCCGTAATGTCCCTGGGACCAACTCATGAGGCCGGGCACGCTTCATCCCATGACTCTCCATAAAGGCCATGTCACCGTGATACCCATTGTCTAACCATTCCTGAAGGTGTGCCTCGTGCTGATGCAGATCAATATCGCTGATGCCAACCTGCTGAAAGCCTAGCGCTGTACCCCAAGCCTTGATATTGTTGGTTAATTCAACAAGGTCGATAGAACTAAATTCGGACATGTGCTCATGCTAGATACTCAATTAACGTCAAGTTTATCATACAAATTATTTCGGGCCGATCAGGTTAGGGAAAATGAGGGACAAGCCGCCGCGAATTCGGGCTGCGATATGTTCACGTTGATGCAACGAGCTGGTGATGTGGTGTTCAAGCAGTGTCTTGAGCTTATGCCAAACTCAGACGTTTACTTAGTGCTGGTGGGCCAAGGTAACAATGCGGGTGACGGCTACATTGCAGCAATAAACGCAAAACTTGCGGGTAAACAAGTGCATTTATGTGCGGTTGAGCCTGAACGTACGCTGGATGGTGATGCTGGCAAAGCACAGCAGCGCTGGCTCGATTCAGGAGGCAGTATCAATGGGTTTGACGCTACGCTCCTCGAGAAGTCTGATGTAGTGATTGATGCGCTTCTCGGTACAGGTATTAATAGCTATATTCGCAATGAGTTTGCAGACATCATTGATGCGGTGAATGCGTCATCAACACCGGTAGTAAGCGTTGATGTGCCGTCAGGGCTTGATGCAAATACAGGACAGAGCCTGGGGCGATGTGTTCAGGCTGATATCACCGTTACTTTTGTAGGCATTAAGCCGGGGCTTGTTACTGGTGCGGGTAAACAATCGTGCGGTAAGTTAGTGTATGCGGATTTGGGTATCGGCAAAGCGTTCCAAGCATTAGCCAAAGCGAGCGCGACCATGCTAAATATCGACCACTTTAAAGGTATGGGGCCACGGGAGATTAACAGTCATAAAGGGACTTACGGTCGACTGTTGTGCATTGGCGGTAACCGCGGAACAGCAGGTGCCATTCGACTCGCCAGTGAAGCCGCACTGAGAAGCGGTGCGGGCATGGTACGCGTGTATACCCATGAGTCGTCAGTCGTTCAGGTCAGTGCAGGCAGACCTGAACTCATGGTCACCGACTTTAATTTGGAAGATGCATTAGCTTGGGCAACCTGTATGGTTATTGGACCGGGTCTTGGGCAAGATGAATGGGCAGAAAGCGCATTTGAAACCACAATGAAGCACTGTCAAAGCCAAAATAAGCCTGTGGTCATTGATGCTGACGCGCTAAATCTGTTGTGTCAGCAGTCAACCGCGTACACCTTGTCTGACAGTATTTTAACCCCTCACGCAGGCGAAGCAGCGCGTTTACTCGGTGTTTCTATTGATGATGTAGAAAGCGACCGTTTTAACTACGCAAGGCAGTGCTCACAGCGATACCATGCGGTCTGTGTACTAAAAGGGGCGGGCACGCTTATCGACAATGAAAAGAAAACCTGGGTTTGCCGTCACGGTAATCCAGGTATGGCTACCGCAGGAAGCGGTGATGTATTAAGCGGAATATTGGGCGCGTTGCTCGCGCAAGGCGTAGAAACAGATATTGCAGCGAAATATGGTGTAGTGCTTCATGCTAAGGCTGGCGATGATATTGCCCAACTGTATGGTCAACGTGGTATGATAGCGAGCGATTTGTTTGACGCAGTACGTGCGCTTATAAACCACTAGTTAGCGTGGTTTTGTCTTGAACGGGCAGGCATCTACTGTGTTATTCGGCTTTCTATTACTGTGGAATATTGTTGATGTCTTACCCGCATACCTCTTTTTTTGCTAATGAAGTAGATGATACTGCGCAGCTTGCCAGAGATTTAGCGCAGGCTGTTTCGAGTCAACTCCCTACCGATGCTGTTATTTATTTAAACGGCGACTTAGGTGCAGGGAAAACGACATTTAGCCGATATTTCATTCAATCTTTAGGTCATTCAGGTAGCGTTAAAAGTCCAACCTATACATTGGTTGAACCTTATGAGTTGGATGGCGTCAATATCTATCACTTCGACCTGTATCGCTTAGCCGACCCAGAAGAGTTAGAGTTCATGGGAATTCGCGATTACTTTGGTTCGGGCGCTATCGCGCTTATTGAATGGTCGGAAAAAGGGGGCGAATACTTGGCATCCCCAGACTTAGTGATTAGTATAAATATTACGCCATCGGGTAGGCAGTTTAATTTGGAAGCAAAAAGTGCCCACGGTGCTAAATTGCTTCAGCAATGCAAGCGCGTTTAGCGCAAATGCGAAATGAAAGAAAAACTGAATAAATAGCCGCTCCGGAGTTGACGAGAGCAGCATAACAATAACAGAAAGGCTAATTATGGTGCGCAGTATAGTTTCGGTATTATTATTGTGTTTCGTCGTGCAATTCGCACACGGTGCGCAAAATAACATCGACGGGGTTAGGATATGGCCGTCGCCGGACAATACGCGCGTTGTTTTCGATATGAAATCAGCGCCAGAGTTCACCTATTTTACACTTAAAAATCCGCTTCGGCTTGTCATCGATCTTAACAACACCAGCGACACCGCTAAGCTTTCTGGCATTGAAAACAGCGGTGATTTGATTAAAAAGCTGCGCTACTCCACACCGAAAAACAAATCATCTGCCAGAGTGGTTGTTGAGCTCAATAGAAATACCAAGCCTTCGTTATTTGCAGTAACCCCCGATGGTGCTTACGGACACAGGCTGGTTGTCGATTTACCAGATAGCGCGCCGAAGCCGTCGCCAACGTTATCAGCGTCGGCATCAACTGGCTCTGTCGTTATTGATGATTCTACCAGTGCCCGAGACCGAGACATTATCGTCGCCATCGACGCCGGGCATGGTGGACATGACCCAGGTTCAATCGGTCCGGCTGGCACCTATGAAAAGCACATCACCCTGAGTATCGCCAAAAAACTGGAAGACATGATAAACCGGGAGCGAGGTATGCGCGCCATCATGACTCGTGGCGATGATTATTATGTTTCTCCTAATCGACGTCCTGAAATTGCGCGCGAGAAAAAAGCCGATTTGCTTATTTCCATCCACGCCGATGCGTTTAGTCAGCCTCAACCGCGAGGTGGTTCGGTGTGGGTACTATCCATGCGAAGAGCAGACACTGAATTAGGCCGCTGGCTAGAGAAATCTGAACGTCACTCTGAATTACTCGGTGGTGCAGCTGAAGTGATCAATGATAAATCAAGCGAGCGATATCTTACTGAAACCATACTGGGTTTATCGATGGATCACAGCATGGCGACCAGCCACGATTTAGGTAATAAAGTGGTTGAAGAGCTAAAGCAGGTGACCAGTCTGCATAAAAGAAAACCACAAGCCGCCAGTTTTGCAGTTTTGACCGCGCCTGACATCCCCTCTATTTTGGTCGAAGTTGGTTTCATTTCTAATCCGCAAGAAGAGAAGAATCTGAACTGGTCTAAACATCGCGAACGCTTAGCGAATGCCATGTTTAATGCGACTAAGCGTTACTTCAAGCAAGTTCCCCCTGATGGTACACTGTGGGCACAAGAAAGGGCGAACAACCGAACGCACAAAGTAAGAAGCGGCGAGTCGCTCTCGTTATTAGCACAGCGTTACAATGTAAAAGTAAGCAGCATCAAAGCAGCGAATGATCTTTCAAGTGATGTTGTACGCGTAGGGCAGGTACTAAATATTCCGAGAACCTAAACCTAGGTTTTGTTTCATCGGCTTTTTCAGCACTCATTGCACTTACATGTCGTATCGCCACGAATCCATATAGTTAATATCATAGGGTAGTCCTTTGCCTATACAGCTTTTATCTCCCCAACTTGCAAACCAGATTGCCGCTGGTGAAGTGGTTGAGCGCCCCGCGTCTGTGGTTAAAGAATTACTAGAAAACAGCCTTGATGCTGGTGCCACCAAAATAGAAGTCGATATTGAAAAAGGTGGCCACAAACGCATTCGAATAAAAGACAATGGGTCAGGCATTGTCAAAAGTGAACTGCAGCTGGCATTGAGTCGCCATGCAACCAGCAAAATCACCACTCTGGATGACTTAGAACAAATTCTCTCTCTTGGCTTTCGTGGCGAAGCGCTGGCCAGTATTAGCTCGGTAAGCCGGTTAACACTGACATCGCGCACTGAGTCTCAAGGTGAGGCGTGGCAGGCCTATTGTGAGGGTAGGGAAATGGCGGTAAATATCCAGCCAGCGGCCCACCCTGTTGGCACCACAATTGACGTGGCAGATCTGTTTTACAACACGCCAGCAAGACGTAAGTTTTTACGCACCGAAAAAACCGAATTTCAGCATATTGAAGAAGTCATAAAACGCATAGCACTGAGCTATCCCAAGGTTTCATTTGTTTTAAAACACAACGATAAAGTAGCAAAGCGCTTTATCGCCGACAAAGCAGGCAGTTTAGCCACCCGAATTGGCGCTGTGGTTGGACAAAAGTTTGTTCAAAACGCCGTACATATTAGTACTGAGTATGAAGGTCTTCACATTGATGCTTGGCTAGGTAATGAGGCCATGCTTCGCAGCAGTAATGATTGCCAGTTCAGTTTTGTTAACGGCAGAGGCATGCGAGATAAGCTTATTATGCACGCTATTCGCCAAGCGTACGAAAGCGTTTGGGGGGTGGTGGAGCAACCAAGCTTTGTGGTGTACTTAACGGTTAACCCTAAAGATGTGGATGTAAATGTTCATCCCGCCAAGCATGAGGTGAGGTTTCAACAAGGCAGATTGGTACACGACTTTATCTGTAAAACCGTGAGTGATGCGCTGCATGCCATGACCGACGAACAGCCTTTATCAGGAATGGACGCAAGCCGTCCTTCGGGCTCAGATTTCATGTCTTCTCAGGTAGAACACGATTACATTAGGCCTTTACAGAATCAAACGTCGGATAATGCACAGGCGTTCAACGAGTCTTCTCGTTACTCGACGGGGGGAATCTCGCAAGGCGCGCCACAGTCTTATGGGCAATTTACAGGCAGTCCAAGAAATACATCCTCGGGAAGTGCCAGTGGTGGACGAAGTGGTGGCGCTGCACATAAGCAAAGTCGAGGGCCAAGTGCGGCATATCAGTCAAATTACAATGCGTTAATGACGCCAAATAGCGACATTATTAACAACAATGCAGACCCGATGCCCGTTGCAGAGCACGTTAATCTAACTTCCCAGTGTAGAATTTACCCAAAATCAGAAAAAATTTACCTTCTTTGTGCAACTAAAGTTGCAAGTATCTGGTTAAGCGAACTATTTTTAAAAGCGCAGCATGGACAACCGTTGTTAATGCCCGTTGCTGTTTCGCTCAATAATGTCAATGAGCAACTGGTTACACTGCTAAACGACGCGCATTTTGAAGTGAATAAAGTGGCTGGCAAATATCGGCTGCAACAGGTGCCGGCCGGCACCAGGCACTTGCCGTGGCTCAAGTGGTTTGAATACTTCTTATTAGTTGAACTAAATGATGAAGTAAATTCACTTGATGATGCCGTAAAATCATTGGTTTTGCCTGAACATGTTTTAGATGAAGAGACATCAAATGCGCTGTGGTACTGGTTGGATCAGCAGAGCGAAGTGAAACAATGGGAAATTATTGAGCAATTTGCTAAAGTGCGCCCCTTAAATTCAGTGCTAGATGTATGGGGAGAATAAGGTGTCCAATGGCATAAATTCTGCATTGCCAGTAATAGCAATTATGGGCCCCACGGCATCAGGCAAGACAGGCTTGGCGCTTGATATAGCGGCCAAGGTTGAAAGCGAAGTAATTAGTGTTGATTCAGCCCTTGTTTATAAAGGTATGGACATCGGCACTGCGAAGCCAACGCAGGAAGAGCAAGCAGGTGTAGTACATCATCTAATTGATATTATCGACCCTGCACAAAGCTATTCGGTGTCGCAATTTGTAAACGACACTAATGCGCTAATTGGCGATATTTTAGCGCGTGGCAAGGTGCCAATTTTGGCTGGAGGTACAATGATGTACTTTAATGCCTTGATAAATGGAATTTCGCCACTACCTAAGTCAGATGAAAAGATACGGGACGAAATAACACAGCAGGCACAACGCTTGGGTTGGTCTAAATTACACGATGAATTACGTGGTGTAGACCCAATTAGTGGTGAGAGAATTCACCCCAACGACCCACAGCGAATTACCCGTGCGCTGGAAGTGTATAGAAGTACCGGCAAGACGTTGACACATTGGCAACAACAAGAGGGTGAAAAGTGCCGTTATAACATTGCACAATTTGCCATAGCGCCCGCAGACAGGGCAGTGTTGCACGAACGTATAGCGACCCGCTTTGATTTGATGTTGGAGCAAGGGTTTGAGAATGAAGTAGTAAAACTCTACGAACGCAGTGATCTTCATGAAGATTTGCCTTCTATTCGTTCGGTAGGGTACAGACAGATGTGGCAGTACCTAGACGGCCAATTGAGTTACGCAGAAATGCGTGAAAGAGGCATTATCGCTACAAGACAGCTCGCCAAGCGTCAACTCACGTGGTTACGGGGCTGGGAGCAGGTTACATGGCTAGACACATTTGCTAACGATAATTTGACTAAAATTACAGCGAAAGTCACACTTTAAATGTTTGAGTGTGGTATATATTAGACGTGCAGTGATAGTGAAATTCCTATCACGAATAATAAAAACTAAGGATATCAAATGGCTAAAGGGCAATCTTTACAAGACCCATTCTTGAACGCTTTGCGTAAGGAACGTATTCCAGTATCAATTTATCTGGTAAACGGTATTAAACTTCAGGGACAGGTTGAATCTTTCGACCAGTTCGTAATTTTACTGAAGAACACAGTAAGCCAAATGGTGTATAAGCACGCGATTTCTACTGTTGTTCCAGCACGCGCTATCACAATGCCTAGCGCAGGAGATTCTGAAAATACTAAAGGTGAATAATTTAAAAGGTAACGCGCTTGTTTGACCGTTATGAAGCCGGTGAACAGGCTGTACTTGTTCATGTTAATTTTTCCGACGAGAACAGTAAAGAAGACTTAAGTGAGCTTGAATTGCTTGTGTCTTCAGCAGGGGTTAATGCGGTAGAAGTTATTACGACTTCGCGCAGTGCGCCTCATGCTAAGTTTTTTGTTGGTTCAGGTAAGGCAGAGGAAATAGCAGCGGCAGTGAAAGCACACGATGCCAACGTTGTTATTTTCAACCACGCGCTTTCTCCTTCTCAGGAGCGTAATTTAGAAGCGGTGTGTAAATGCCGGGTGTTAGATAGAACGGGGCTAATTCTCGATATTTTTGCGCAGCGCGCAAGAACACATGAGGGTAAGCTTCAGGTCGAACTAGCCCAGTTGAGGCATATCTCAACTCGTCTCATCAGAGGATGGACCCACCTTGAGCGTCAAAAAGGTGGTATTGGTCTTCGCGGTCCAGGTGAGACACAGCTAGAAACTGACCGTCGGCTACTTCGTGGTCGTATTAAAGCCATTCTTCGTCGTTTGGAAAAAGTGCAAAAGCAACGCGAGCAGGGTCGCCGCTCGCGCAAACGCGCTGAAATTCCAACGGTATCCTTAGTTGGCTATACGAATGCGGGAAAATCGACGCTGTTTAACACCATTACCGATTCACACGTTTACGCTGCCGATCAGCTGTTTGCAACGCTAGATCCCACGTTACGCAAAATCGAGTTAAAAGACGTAGGGCCGGCTATTTTAGCCGACACGGTAGGTTTTATTCGTCATCTTCCCCACGACCTCGTTGCTGCGTTTAAAGCAACGCTTCAAGAAACGCAAGAGGCTGATTTACTGCTTCATGTGGTTGATATTGCTGATGCAAAATATCGCGAAACCATGGATGAAGTTAATGATGTACTTGAAGAAATTGAAGCTGGAGAGATTCAACAATTACTAATCTGTAATAAGATTGATAAACTAGACGACGTTCAACCGCGTATAGAAAGAAACGACGAAGGCGTGCCTGTTAGAGTGTGGCTATCTGCACAAACAGGCGAAGGGACGGAATTATTGAGCCAGGCTTTAACCGAATGTTTAGGCAAAAGCATGGTGAACTATACGTTGAAGATTCCGCCTGCACAAAGTCGATTGCGCGGCGTGTTGTACGAACTAAACTGTATTGCTAGTGAAGAATACGACAGTCAGGGAGACTGGGTAGTTGATGTAAGAATGCCCGCCGCTGACTGGAACAGACTTGAAAAACGTCTGGAAAACGGAATATCAGAGTATGTTGTGCGACATTAGTCAGTGCTAGTCACTGCATTGAGCATGCGAAATTCAAAAATATAACAGTAATCTATGGAGTATCAGCATGGCTTGGAATGAGCCGGGTGGCAATAATAACGACCCGTGGAAGAATCGCGGTGGGAAAGAGCAAGGTCCCCCAGATTTGGACGATGTTTTTAAGAACTTATTTGGTAAGTTTGGAAAGTCAGGTGGCAACGGTGGCGGCTCAGGCAAAAGCCTAGGTGGTATCGGCGCTGGTATTCTTGTAGGTTTACTTGTCGTAATTTGGTTCATTAGTGGTTTTTACACTATTCGTGAAGCAGAGCGTGGCGTAGTGCTTCGCTTCGGTGAGTATCACGAGCAGGTTGAGCCGGGTCTTCGTTGGGCGCCAACGTTCATTGACTCAGTAATCCCAGTTGATGTTCAGTCAATTCGCGACCAGTCATCTTCAGGCTCTATGCTTACAGAAGACGAAAACGTGGTAAGCGTTCAAATGGAAATGCAGTTTCGCGTTGTAGACCCATATCGTTGGACGTTTGCCGTTGAAAGCCCTGAGCAGAGTTTAAGTCAGTCTCTTGATAGCGCTATTCGCTACGTAGTTGGCCACTCTAAAATGGACGACGTACTTACCGACGGCCGTGAAGTAACGCGTCAGCGTGTATGGGAAGAGCTTCAAGCGATCATTGAACCCTACAACATGGGTGTTTCCATTATCGATATGAACTTCCGTGATGCCCGCCCACCAGAGCAAGTTAAAGATGCATTTGATGATGCGATTGCTGCACAGGAAGATCAACAACGTTTTATTCGTGAAGCTGAAGCTTATGCGAGAGAGATTGAGCCACGTGCACGTGGTCAAGTAAATCGTATGAATGAAGAAGCGCAAGCCTATAAAGAGCGTGTAACGTTGGAAGCGCAGGGTGAAGTGGCACGTTTTGAAGAGCTGCTTCCACAATATGAGCGCGCACCTCAGGTTACTCGCGAACGTATCTATCTTGAAACCATGGAAGAAGTGTTGGGTAACACCAGCAAAATTATGGTTGATAGCAAAGGCGGAAACAACATGATGTATCTGCCTCTTGATAAAATTATGGAGCGTCAGCAATCTACGAACAACAAGAATACGCGCAATACACTGGAAGGCTTACAAGCACCAGTAACTGATGCTAACGGCCGCAGCCGCAACAGCTCGCCAAGTACAGGCTTGCGTGGCGATAGCTACAGAGAGGGGAGATAAGCACAATGAAGAATTTGTTAATTGCAGTATTCGTTCTTCTTGTATTGCTTGCATCAGGCTCACTGTTTGCAGTTAAAGAAGGCGAGCGCGCCATTGTTATTCAGTTTGGTAAGGTTCAGCGCGATGACGCGACCGGTGAAACTCGGGTTTTTGAGCCAGGTTTACACTTTAAACTTCCGTTTATTGACTCGGTACGCCATCTAGATGCGCGTATTCAAACGTTGGATGGAACGCCTGATCGCTTTGTAACAAGCGAGAAGAAAGATCTAATTGTTGACTCTTATGTTAAGTGGCGCATAGAAGACTTTGCACGTTACTACCTATCAACGGGTGGCAACAAGCTGCAAGCAGAAGCACTACTGAAGCAAAAAGTAAACAACGGTCTACGTTCTGAGTTTGGTACTCGTACTATTGCACAAATCGTTTCTGGTGAGCGTTCAGCGCTTATGAACCAAGCAATGGAACAAGCTTCTACATCGTCTGACGAGCTTGGTATTGAAATTGTAGACGTACGTGTTAAGCAGATTAACTTACCTACTGAGGTGAGCAACTCGATCTTCCAGCGTATGCGCGCAGAGCGTGCCGCCGTAGCTCGTGAGCACCGTTCAGAAGGTCAAGAGCAAGCCGAAGTCATTAAGGCAAATATCGATGCTAAGGTAACGGTAATGCTTGCTGATGCTGAGCGTAATGCACGTCAACTTCGCGGTGAAGGTGATGCGATTGCGGCACAAATTTACGCTGACGCTTACTCAAAGAACGCTGATTTTTACAGCTTCCTGCGCAGTATGGACGCGTATAAGCAAAGCTTTAACAGCAAACAAGATGTCATGGTTATTGCACCAGACAGCGACTTCTTCAAGTATATGAACAAGTCAAACGGTAACTAAATAGCCGAAATTTAAAGCTTTAAAAACCAGTCTTTTTAGACTGGTTTTTTTACGCCTTTTGAAAGGCTAACGGTATGATATAGCGGGTTATATCTAATCAGCGTAGCCGGACAATTTAGGAAAATGTACACTGACTTAACCCTTCATTTACCCTATCCACTGCCAAAATTTTACTAAATCGGGTAAAATACCGTCTGAATACTATTAAAACACGTCACTATTTATGTACAACGTTGATGCCTTCCCAGCATTAACCTTGGTGTGGTAGACGTCAATAAACGACAGAGGGAAGATTTTGACAACGGAAAATACAAATACAGTGTCTGCCGATGATAGGGGCGGACAAGGTGGGTTATTCTCGCGATTTCTCACCACGGTGGAATGGTTAGGAAACCTGCTCCCACATCCAGTAACGCTGTTCGCACTGCTTTCACTTTTCATTGTGTTACTTAGTGGGATACTTGGTTACTTTGACATTGCTGTAGCTGACCCTCGCCCAATAGGTGCAAAGGGGCGTGAAGAAGACGGTATGATTGAAGTCATATCGCTGATGAGCGCAGAAGGTTTGCAGCGAATAGTGACAGGCTTGGTTACCAATTTCACAGGCTTTGCTCCACTGGGTACCGTACTTGTTGCGCTTCTTGGTGTATCGGTTGCAGAACATTCTGGCCTGTTATCAGCAGCAATGCGCGCGTTGGTGATGAATGCCTCTAAACGTGCCGTGACCTTTGCTATCGTCTTCGCAGGTATCATTTCAAATACAGCATCAGAGCTTGGCTACGTGGTACTAATTCCGCTGGCAGCGATGATTTTCCACTCGTTAGGTCGTCACCCGTTAGCGGGTCTGGCCGCCGCGTTTGCAGGTGTATCGGCTGGCTATAGCGCCAACCTACTACTTGGAACTGTCGACCCACTGTTGTCGGGTATCACGGAAGCCGCTGCTCACATGATTGACCCCGACTATATGGTAGGCCCAGAAGTAAACTGGTACTTCATGTTCATCAGTACCTTCGTTGTAGCCACAATGGGAGCGTTGGTCACCGAAAAGGTTGTTGAGCCGAGACTCGGTAAATTTGACCCTGCTGATGCTTCCATAGATTTAGGCAAGCAATCTATGGACGCGCCTACGGATTTAGAAAAGAAAGGCCTGCGTTGGGCAGGTATATCGTTTGTTATTGTTTGCGCAATACTAGCGCTAACGGTAGTGCCAGAAAACGGTATATTGCGTCATCCAGAAACAGGTGAAGTAGCGGGCTCTCCGTTCCTTAAAGGCATTGTTGCATTCATATTTATCACCTTTGCTATTCCTGGCTTTGTTTACGGTAAAGTTACCAAGTCGATGAAGAACGACAAAGATGTTATTGATGCCATGTCTAAAAGCATGGGGGCAATGGGTCTTTACATTACGCTAGTATTCTTTGCTGCGCAGTTTGTTGCGTTTTTCAAATGGACAAACCTAGGCACAGTATTAGCCGTTAAAGGTGCTGCGTTGTTACAAGCGGCAGGGTTAGATGGCCCAGCGGTGTTTATTCTGTTCATTCTGATGTGTGGTGTAGTGAACCTGTCGCTAGGGAGTGCATCAGCGCAATGGGCGGTAACAGCACCTATTTTTGTACCAATGCTCATGCTCATAGGCTACGCGCCTGAAGTGATTCAAGCTGCATACCGTATTGGTGATTCAGTCACAAACGTTATCGCACCTATGATGAGCTATTTCGGACTAATCTTGGCCATGGCTGCAAGGTACAAGAAAGACTTGGGAATGGGCACGCTCATTGCCATGATGCTGCCTTACTCAATGGTGTTTATCGTAGGTTGGACAATTTTGTTCTACATTTGGGTGTTCCTACTCGGTATGCCGGTAGGCCCGGGCGCAGCGACTTACTATCAGCCTTAAATAGATAGCTTTACGCGCTGCCACACGCATAATGCGGCAGCAAACTAAGAAAGCGGCATGTGTTTTTGAAAAGTATTTTCGAACACCTGTCGCTTTTTTAATGCCCAAAATCTATTAGCGCAATCGCACTTTTTTGGCGTTATAGCAGATCATAATCTAAGGTAATTCAGTATAATACGGATATAGCGCAGTACTTCTCGGACTATGAAAACATGAAATACAAATCGAACAAAGGTTTTACTCACGGGCAACCAGATAAAATTGGCGTACTGGTAACGAATTTGGGGACACCGGAAGCGCCAACTAAGCAGGCGTTACGCCCTTATTTGAAAGAGTTTCTTTCTGATCCGCGGGTTGTGGAAGTGCCTAAAGCGATTTGGTGGTTTGTATTAAATGGTATCATTTTAAACTTTCGCCCTAAGCGTTCTGCTGAGGCTTATTCCACCGTATGGACGGAAGAAGGCTCTCCACTTATGGCTATTACTAAAGCGCAAGCATCAGCTATTGCTGAACGCTGTAAAGCCCAATATGGCGATGACGTAATAGTCGACTTTGCCATGCGCTACGGCAAGCCTGCCATAGGTGATACCATCGAGTCCATGTTGGAAAAAGGCGTACGTAAACTCGTCGTTTTACCGCTTTACCCTCAATACAGCGCGTCGACAACTGGCTCCACATTTGATGCTATCGCTAAGGATTTCACCTCTCGCCGTTGGCTCCCAGAACTTCGCTTCGTGAATCACTATCACGATCGCGATAATTTCATCACCGCGCTGGCGAACAAAGTAAAAGCGCATTGGGAAACCCATGGAAGGGCGGACAAGCTTATTTTGTCTTACCACGGTATTCCAAAGCGCTATTTAATGAATGGTGACCCCTATCACTGCGAGTGCCACAAAACGTCACGCTTGCTTGCCGAGAAACTTGGCCTTTCACACGACGAATATATGACGACCTTCCAATCTCGTTTTGGTCGAGAAGAGTGGTTGAAACCGTATACAGATGAAACGTTAAAGTCTTTACCTGAAAAAGGGGTGAAATCCATTCAGGTTATGTGCCCTGGCTTCTCAGCCGATTGCTTGGAAACTATTGAAGAAATTGGTGAAGAGAATCGCGAGTACTTTATGGAAGCTGGTGGTGAGCGCTATGAATACATCGCGGCACTTAACAGTGACAAAGAACATATAGACGTGCTTTTTGACATAGTGCAAGAAAACCTGCATGGGTGGACAGTACAGTCGGACAACGGTTTGCGCGCAGGCTTAGCAAGAGCGCTAGGCGCTGAAAAGTAGCGTTTAAAAAAGCTGACAGTAAACGTTTCGAGGAAAACCAATAGGGAAATCACCCTTGGTGGCGCATTTATTATATTGAAAGGGAGATAAGGTCGTGGAAGGCAAAGCACCAAAGGCACTACTTAAAGCGCAAAAACTGGCGAACTTGCTGGATACTGCTGTAAAGCTCCCTTTTATCCCAATAAGAATAGGCTTGGATTCAATCGTGGGACTTATCCCTGGAGCCGGTGACGCGCTGATGCTCTTCGTTTCACTTCGAATAGTTTGGCTGGGAAAATCATTGGGTATGCCCAAAGCGCTAATAGCTCAAATGGTAAAAAACTCAGCAATCGACTTTGGCTTAGGTTTTATTCCATTTGTTGGCGACATCGTGGATATATTCTATAAAGCGAATCAGAAAAATGTCCGTATTATGGAGCGCTGGTGGATAAGCGAAAATAAACATGAGGTAGATAAAGTAACACAGAAGGCGCTATCCGAATGGAGTGCTGAATAACCTAGGTTTAGTTACCCAAATACCTGCGCTTTTTTCACTTTGCTTATTTACTGTGTAAAGCTACGTAAAGCTTGAGTAAATAAGAGAACCTTGTCCTTTAGCTAAATGTCTTTTTTGCAAAGACAACCAAGGGCAACGCACGATGACATCAAAAAAATTAACGGAAAAGCCGCTCAAGCGACGCCGCTTTATGAAAACAGCGGTGGGGCTTACATTGGCTCCTATTGCTATCGGGTTGTGGGGTTGTGGAGGTTCTAATTCCACCTCTACAAGTTCCACAGCATCTAACTCCTCAACTTCCAATAACGACACCGATTCAAATGCCGAACCTGAAGAAGATTTTGACGGTTGGGCAAGCGGTGGCACGTCAGCTATGACGTCAGACTTTCCAGACGATAGTTTATTTGACACTGCTTCTGTATGCAGTGTGGCTCTCACAGGTTCTCAAACGGAAGGCCCGTGCTATTTTCAAAGTGACTATCTTGACGACATCTCATATGAGCAAACAGGTTTGCCGATGATGTTGTGTCTTCAGTTAATTGATGAAGCGTGTAATCCCCTATCGGGTTATGAAATTGAAGTATGGCATTGCGATGTAGATGGCGTTTATTCAGGAGATACCAGTGATAGTGCCGATGCCAGCGGATTTAATTCGGCATTTTGCACGGGAAATGAAGTGGATGCATTAAGTGCGAAGTGGTTCAGAGGTATTGCGGTGACAGATGCTAGCGGAAGAATAAACCTAAAAAGCTGTTTTCCCGGCTGGTACAGCAGCCGAGCTATCCACATCCATTTTCGTATACGTCGCAACAATACTGATCAATTGGTTTCTCAATTTGGCTTTTCCGATAGCTTTTGCCAAGACATTTGTACCAATCATCCCGACTACAGTCACCGGGGTGAGCCAGACACGTTGCTGGGGCAAGATACAGTGTTTGGCAGTGACTACAATGAATATACATTTAGTGTGTCACAAAACGAAGATGGTTCTTTGCTCGCATACAAGCGCATAATAATCAGTGATTAGACTTCCTTTTTCTCTCCTATACACTATTTTTTAACATGCCCGTTAGCAACGGGCATTTTATTACGCACAGTAAACCCATTCGCAGCATTGTTTCGTAGCACAACTAATAAGCACTTTATTTTCTGCTCAAATTACAAGGAGCGTGCAGCACATGAAAGCGTCCGATTTATTTGTTAAAGCGTTAGAAGCAGAAGGCGTGGAATACGTCTTTGGTATCCCAGGTGAAGAAAACCTCGACTTACTTGAGTCGTTGCGCGAGTCCTCTATTAAACTGGTGCTGACTCGTCACGAGCAAGGCGCTGGCTTTATGGCTGCTACTTACGGCAGGCTTACCGGAAAAGTGGGAGTGTGCCTTTCGACCTTAGGACCTGGGGCCACTAATTTAGTTACTCCCGCGGCTTACGCTCAACTTGGTGCTATGCCAATGTTGATGATTACTGGGCAAAAGCCGATCAAAACCAGCAAACAAGGTCGCTTTCAAGTTATCGACATCGTTGACATGATGCGGCCGATCACTAAATTCACTAACCAGATTGTGAGTGGCGATAGAATTCCTTCTACTGTGCGAGAGGCATTTCGTCTAGCCCATGAAGAGCGCCCGGGCGCTGTACACATTGAACTGCCAGAAGACATTGCCGCAGAACAAACCAGTGCCCAAATACTGACACCTAGCATGGCCCGTCGACCTATCGCCGAATACAAAGCAATTGCTGCTGCGGTTACTATGATTGAAGAAGCCCAGTCACCTTTGTTATTGATTGGCGCCGGAGCAAACAGAAAGCTAACAGCGAAAATGCTCAGGGAGTTTGTTGATAAAACCTGCATTCCATTTGTTACCACCCAAATGGGTAAAGGGGTACTAAATGAAAGCGACCCGCGCTTTGCAGGGAACACTGCTCTGTCTGACGGTGATTTTGTACACAGGGCAATAGAGCGTGCCGATCTTATTATCAACGTAGGCCACGATGTGGTAGAAAAGCCACCGTTCTTCATGCATCACAACGATAAAAAAGTGATTCATGTCAACTTTGATTCGGCTGCCGTAGACCCTGTTTACTTCCCGCAACTCGAAGTCGTTGGAGATATTGCTAACAGCATCTGGCAAATAAAAGAAGGCATTACTCCCCAAGACAGTTGGAAACTCGACTTCTACAAAGATGTGCATCAAGCCTATGTAGACCACCGTGCTGAAGCAGAAGACGATAATCGATTCCCTATCTTACCAGAACGTCTTGTACGTGATATTCGTAAAGTTATGCCTGATAACGGCATTGTTACGTTAGACAACGGCGTATATAAAATATGGTTTGCCCGAAATTACCCCGCATATCATCCGAATACCCTGCTTTTAGACAACGCACTGGCTTCAATGGGAGCCGGTTTGCCATCAGCTATAGCAGCCAAACTAGTGAAGCCTGATGTCCCTGTGGTAAGCGTATGCGGCGATGGCGGCTTTATGATGAATAGCCAAGAAATTGAGACTGCCGTTAGGCTTAAGCTTGACCTTGTGGTGATCATCTTGCGCGACGATGCGTACGGAATGATCAAGTGGAAACAAGCAAACATGCAGTTCGATGAGTTTGGTTTAGATTATGGCAACCCCAACTTTGTTAAATACGCACAAAGTTACGGCGCACAGGGCTGGAGAGTTGACGATGCGGATGTACTTATTCACTTGGTTGATAAGTGTTTGAACACAAAAGGCGTACATATTATCGATTGTCCAGTTGATTACAGTATGAATGACAAAACACTAAATCATACGATTAAAGAGCTTAGCGCCAAGCTTTAAGCCAAACGTAATAGAAAAGGTAAGGAGTAAAAAATGTTGAAGGAAAGCTATCCCTATTATTTAGCGAGTGAGCCACATTATGCCAATACCGACTTGGACGTGACTAATAAATACACCGGAGAGGTAGCAACCAAGGTGGCGATGGCCGATGCGGATACCATCGATAAGGCCATTGCTGCAGCAGAAGAAGCGCAGCCTGCGATGGCCGCCATGGCTCCTTTCGAGAGACAAGCGGTGCTAGAGCACTGTGTGAAGCGCTTTACCGAAAGAGCCGATGAGTTGGCACAAGCGCTTTGTATAGAGGCTGGTAAGCCAATTAAAGACGCTAAGGGCGAAGTCAGCCGCCTTATCGATACCTTCAAAATAGCGGCAGAAGAATCAGTGCGTATTAACGGCGAGGTGGTGAATTTAGAAATCTCGGCGCGTGCCAAAGGTTATCAGGGCATGACCAAGAAGGTCCCTATAGGTCCATGTTCATTTATATCGCCGTTTAATTTTCCTCTGAATTTGGCTGCGCACAAGGTGGCTCCTGCAATCGCAGCAGGCTGTACCTTTGTACTTAAGCCTGCCTCGCGAACCCCTATTGGTGCGCTCATTATTGGTGAGGTATTAGCTGAAACTGACTTACCCAAAGGCGCATTTTCTATTCTACCTTGTAGCCGCGACGGCGCTGACTTATTCACTACTGATGAAAGACTAAAACTGCTTAGCTTCACAGGTTCACCTGATGTGGGCTGGGCGCTTAAAGCAAAAGCAGGAAAGAAGCCGGTGGTATTGGAGCTTGGCGGTAACGCCGCATGCGTAGTTGATGAAGATGCCGATATTGAAGACGCCATCGACCGGGTAATTGTCGGAGCTTATTATCAATCAGGGCAAAGTTGTATAAGTGTTCAGCGCCTTTTAGTGCATAGCAAAATATACGATGAGTTTAAGTCGCGCTATGTGGAAAAAGTGAAAGCGTTAGTGTCTGGCGACCCGTCTAATGAAGACACCTTTATTGGCCCTATGATCTCAGAAGGCGAAGCAGAGCGCCTTCACGGCTGGGTTGAAGAAGCAAAAGAGAAAGGTGCCACCATTCTATGCGGCGGAACGCGAGACGGCGCCATGCTTGAGGCTACGGTAATGGAAAATGTACCAAAGGATTGTGATGCCAGTGCCGAAGAAGCGTTTGGCCCTCTATCTATTCTGGTGCCATTCGATGACTATGACGAAGCGCTTGAAGAAGTAAACAACAGCCGCTACGGACTTCAAGCAGGTGTGTTTACCCGCGATATATACAAAGCGCACAAAGCATGGGACGTGCTTGACGTTGGTGGTGTGGTCATTGGAGATGTACCTAGCTGGCGGGTGGACAACATGCCCTATGGTGGCGTGAAGGACTCAGGCTTAGGTCGCGAAGGTATTCGCTATGCGATTGAAGATATGTCTGAGACTCGCCTTATGGTAATTCGTACTCCTCAGTAGTAGATTGAGTTTCACTGCTCAATCAAGCAATGTTCGCGCAATAGTGCGAATATAAGCATTCGAGGGCGAGGCGGCAGGTTTAGATTAATCTGCCGCGTACTCTTCTAGCAGTGAAAGTGGAATAATGTCTAACGCTTTTTCATGTGTGGCTTCCAAGCGTACTTTCGGCGCTACACCTGCCTCATAGGCTTGTAGCCAGCGAGCGGCACACAAACACCATCTGTCGCCTGCTAACAGGCCAGGAAATGTCATACTAGGCCACGGCGTGATGAGGTCGTTGCCTTGTCGTAGCGAAAATTGAAGAAATTCGTCAGTGACAACCGCGCATACGCTGTGATTACCCACATCAGCGTCTGGTACATAGCAAAATCCTTCTCGCGTAAATCCAGTATTTCCACAGCATAGCTGGAGTGGGCGTCCATAAACATTTTTTGCGTTCGCCAAAATCAGAACCCTCTTTTACAACGTATGGTTTAATAGGTATGTCTTATTCAAATCGCCAAGTAGCGAATTTAGGATGAATAGAACCTTATCTATCCACCTTATGACCCTGCTCGACAAGGGTCAACAATAAGCACTACGGTAACTACGTTTTAAGGTAAAAAATCGTGCTCGATAAAAGCAAAAAAACAGGCGACAGTAACTTTTCTGAACAAGAGATTGCGCGCTTCGATGCGCTGGCTGACTCTTGGTGGGATCCAGAAGGCAAATACAAAACCGCGCTGGATTTTAATCGGGCAAGACTAAACGTTATAAAAGCACAAATAGAAAATCATTTCGGTCAGGGCAACTTGCCTCCCGATTATTCCGCCTTATCAGTGATAGATATTGGCAGTGGCGGTGGGCTAATAAGCGAACCGCTAGCAAAATTAGGCGCCCAAGTTACAGGAATAGATGCCAGTGCGGTGAGCGTAGAAGTGGCAAAGCGCCATGCTCAAAATACAGGAGTGAAGGTAGACTATCAGCACAAACTTTCAAGCGAGGTAGTAGAAGAAGGTCGGCAATATGATGTGGTAATTAACGCCGAAGTAGTTGAGCACGTGCCTGACCAGCAGCAGCTTATGCTCGAGTGCGCAAGTTTGGTTAAGCCGGGTGGCCTGCTGATTTTGGCAACGCTGAACCGCACGCTGAAAAGTTATGTTGTTGCCATAGTGGGAGCGGAATACGTAATGCGCTACTTACCAATAGGAACCCATGACTGGAAGAAATTTGTTAAGCCCGGCGAATTAAAACGCTGGATTGGAAATGAGTTTACCCTTAAGTATCAGGTCGGTATGAGGCTAAACCCACTTAAAGGAGAGTGGCTAACCACTTCGAGCCTAGCCGTAAACTACGTTCAAGCATATTCCAAACATAAATAAGCAACTATAAGTATTATTTATTCCCTGTATTTTCAGAGCGAATGGTATGAGTTAACATACTTCATGCCTGACGCTATCTTTATGAATTAACTGACTAATAGTAACTAACTCCGTCGAGAATTTACCTATACACAGTAAAAGCCTTTGTTAAAGATTTCATACAAAGGTTGATCTTTACATCTTGTTTACATAATTATAACAAAGGTCTGACCACAGGCCACATATAACCATAATTATGGGAAAAACTCGATGACATTACATAACCACTTACGCTCTACAAGAATACGCTCTACAAAACCATGGCTCGGTAAATTCGCCGTGTTTTTAGCTTTGTTCAGTATGACATTAGGCTTGTCTAGCCAAGCCTACGCTGGCACCTACGCAAAAACCAAGCACCCTATTGTGTTAGTTCACGGTCTGTTTGGGTTCGAAGATATCTTATTTGTTGATTATTTCTATAAGGTACCGCACAAACTTAGCCGAAACGGCGCTGTTGTCTATATCGCAGAGGTCTCACCAGCAAACTCGACCGAAGTCCGCGGTGAACAGTTACTCGATTACATTGATGAAGTTCTGGCGCTATCAGGAGCTGACAAAGTGAATTTAATTGGACACAGTCACGGTGGTCCAACGGCACGTTACGCCGCAAGCATTGCCCCAGATAAGGTTGCTTCGGTAAGTTCAGTTGCCGGCGTAAACTGGGGAAGCAAAGTGGCAGATGAACTACGAGACGCTTTTTCTGAAGGTTCAGTGGGCGAGGGTGCTGCGGGCGTTGTAGTTAATGCGTTCGCCAATATCATCGAGATTGCCTCTGGGTCAGATCCGCGAGACAAACCTACAGATTCAATCGCTGCGCTTAATTCATTGTCTACGTCTGGCTCTGTTGCTTTCAATCAAAAATATCCAGAAGGGATGCCTACTGCCTACTGCCGCAACGATGGAAAAATGTTGGCTGAAAATGGCGTGTACTATTTCTCGTGGAGCGGAGGCAGAACTTACACCAATGCACTTGATGTAGTTGACCCATTCTTAGCTATTACTGGCACCGCATTCAAAGAGCCAAACGATGGGCTAGTATCGACCTGTAGTTCTCATTTAGGCAAAGTACTTAAAGACAACTATAAAATGAACCACCTTGATGAAGTCAACCAGAGCTTTGGCATAACGCACTGGTTTGAAACCGACCCAGTTGACGTGTTTGTTCGTCAGGCTAACCGACTGAAAGGCTTAGGACTGTAGTGGAGAAGCGTCAATTACGCCGTGTTTTTCCAATACTAGGAGGGCTGCTCGCCCTCTTAGTATTCGGTGCTATTCTTTACAACCAGTTAGCGTCTGAATCCCAAACCTCTAATTCAGAAATTTTCAGTCAACGCTCATCCTTAGGTGAACAAGCGAAAGCCGGAGAATATGAGTTAGAAGGAGGCGGTGCAGTACATCAAGTAACTGATGTAGGTAGTCATCGGGATAGTGACACTGATATTGCAGCTGATCTCATTCCCTTTGAACTCAATTACTCGACCAAAGACGCTTTCGATCGCTTCGTATTTACACGCTCCTCAGAAGTGCCGCAAGCAGTGAAACTTGCCTACACAACCCATGCTCACGGAGTATTCACACTCAGCACGCAAGGTGACGCAATCGACTTATTTGCCCGGTATGTCGATTACAAAGTGGCGCTGTCTTTGGTTGAATTGGACGTCGACCTTGCCAGTCACAGCTTGCAGGATGTGTCGTTTAAGCTAGATGAGCGAGAGGAAATTAGGCGAACTTACTTTAATAATACTGAATACCACTATCTGTTTAGTCAAGAAGCGCAGGTAGATGAGGCGGCGCTAGCACGTTTAAGTGTTGCCCAAGAAAACACCTTATCCAGAGACGAGAGAAAGGCCCTTATCGTCGAGTCAATTAAAGCGGGAAACTCTGCCGAACGTGAAGCCTTCCAGCCCACGCTTAATATGCATCGAATAAACGAAATAAAAAACAACCACAGCACTATTAACGATCGCTATAACGCAGTGGCGGCTGAATTTGGTAGCGAAGTTGCAGAACGCTTTTCCAAAACATGGGCACAACAAGCTCAGTGGCAAAACAGAATTGCCGAATACAAAACATTCCGCGATAACTTGGCTCAGCAATCTCTTGATTCAAACGCAATAGAAAAAGCACTGCAAGAGTATCAATCTGCCCATTTTACTGACAATGAAATAAAGCGTCTTAAAGTACTCACAGCGCTGTAGCAGCATCTAGATAGAGCTGGTTCAAGACCTGCAACTGGCTAACTATCTGCGAAAAATACAGAGGTATAACCATAAAGGCGCTGAATAGTATGAGTCATATACAGAGTGATTTGAAAGCGTACTGCACAGTTACTAATCTTGGGTTATTACAATTCCTGACTAATCACCATAAGGCCCGTAATCATCATTATGAAAATCTACGAAACGAAGACTGCGCCCAACCCACGTCGAGTACGAATGTTTTTGGCTGAGAAGGGCATTGACGTTGACTACGTTCAGGTCGACATTCAAAAGGGTGAAAATCTAACTGCGGAAATGCGCGCGAAGAACCCGCTGGGAAAGATACCTATTTTAGAGCTTGATGACGGCACCTGTATTGCCGAAACCGATGCCATTTGTACGTATTTTGAAGCACTGCAGCCAGAGCCTCCGCTAATGGGAACAACGCCCGTTGAAAAAGCGACTATTTCTATGTGGCAACGACAAGTAGAGTTCGCGTTTATGATGCAAATTGGTATGTGTTTTCAACATACTACAGGCTACTTTAAAGATCGTATGACGCCGGTTCCTGAATTCGGTAAGGAAGCGGGTATTAATGCGTCGAAATATTTGAACATTTTAGAGCGTCGACTTGGTGTTAAAGAGTTTATTGCTGGGGACACCTTTTCTATTGCCGATATAACTGCGTTATGCGCTATGGATTTCGCCCGTGTGGTAAAAATTCGTATGACTGACGAGCATGTCAATCTGGCGCGCTGGTATGAGGCGGTAAGTAACAGAGAGAGTGCAAAAGCCTAATGATAGATTTATACACCGCAGCCACACCGAACGGTTGGAAAGCGTCGGTAGCGCTTGAAGAAATGGGGCTTGAATACACCGCCCATGCCGTAAACCTGATGAAGGGAGAGCAGAAAACTCCTGAATTTTTGGCGATGAACCCCAATGGCCGCATTCCTGTAATTGTGGATAGAGAAGCCGACGGTCACATCGTGTTTGAGTCTGGCGCTATCATGATTTATCTCGCAGAAAAAAGCGGTATGTTTTTACCCTCCGACGCAAAGCGAAAAAGCCAGGTTTTACAGTGGGTCATGTTTCAGATGGGAGGCATAGGCCCAATGATGGGCCAAGCTAATGTGTTCCACCGCTACCTAGAAGAAAAAATTCCAGTGGCGATAGCACGTTATCAGAACGAAGTACGCCGCCTATTTACTGTGCTTGATGGGAGGCTAGAAAATCGAGAGTATTTGGTCGACGACTATAGTATTGCTGACATGGCGAACTGGTGTTGGGTGCGTACCTATGAATGGTCTGGTGTAAGCATAGAAGGGTTAGACAACTTAACCCGTTGGAAAAACAGTATTGAAGCGAGGCCAGCCGCACGGCGTGGAGTGGAAGTCCCGAATAAAATTGACAGAGAAGCACTGATCAAAGGGGCTAAAAATGTTGTTACGAAATAGCGCTTTTAACTGAGTCGACAAACCGGTTGAGCCATCCCGATGCCATGCTAGGTTTGTAAACAAGTTCGAAGTGCTCCGTATGATAAAAGTCATAACCTAATACATCGACGCTAGTAAGGTTATGGCTTTTTGCTATGAAGTCAGGCACGTAGGCCAAGGCCAGTCCTTGTCGAACAATGGATATCAGCGTGCCAAAATCATTACATCGATAGCGAATTGAGCGGGGCACTTTGAACGAGGCGGTAGTCAGTGGCTAAGTGAATCGAAACTGACATTCGTTGAATTGCTGTTTAAACGTCGCTGATGGCTTTAATATGTTCAGGGCCGATACCACAGCAGCCCCCGATGATAGTTGCGCCAGCAGCTACCCAAGTCTTAACGTATTCAACATAGCGGGCGGGGGTTATATCGTCACGTATTTCGGAAAGTAGCGCGTTGGCCGCGTGTGTACGTTTTCTCTCAGAAAAGCTATTTGCATAAGCGCCAATATTAATCGAAGTATTTAAACTTCGCGTTATTGAAATAGCGTCTTCCATCTCTTCCGGCTGCGAGCAATTGAAAAGTACGCTTTGTACTTCGCTCAATATTGGCGCTATCTCACTTAGCGGCTCACCAGAGCGCAATGTCACAGGCTCGTTAGATGTTTCTCGATTACTAACGGAGAATGACAGCCATATAGGCAGTGAAGAGTGCTGTTTTATAAGTGACACCGCGGCTTTAGCTTCTTCTACCGAACTTGCAGTTTCAATCAACCAAACATCAACATAGGGCTCCTGGGCTTTAATAAGCGGGGTGAGAATGTCGGCTACACGGCTCGCATCAAATAAATCCGGGCGGTAAGAACCAAAAGCTGGAGGAACGCTACCCGCGACAAATCGCCTCTTGTCACCATCGCTCTTTAGTGCGTTTACTGCGCCTCGAGCGAGTTCGGCCGCATTCTGAGCGAGAGTAAAAGCCTGCTCCCTAAATGTATTTTCCCCAATATGAAAAGGTACAAGCGCATAGGCGTTAGTGGTAATAACACAGGCACCAGCTTCAAGAAAACGTTTGTGCACATCACCTACTAATTCAGGTGTTTGCATTAGTGCCAGTGCTGACCACTCTGGCTGCTTAAAGGGTGCACCTGTCTTTTTCAGCTCTCGCCCCATGCCGCCATCTAAAATTAAAATGTCATGCATTCCTTCTTTCATGCTGCCCCAAGCCAAACCTTTTGAGATGTGAGATGATTAGTAATAATTTGCCTGAAGGGCTAGGTTTGCACTTCCAATGGATTGCGCTTTTCTGCCTACAAGACCTTCGCTTATGTGTACCTGAGCAAGGCCACGCATATCAAGCGTCTCCATCGCGCTTTGCGTATGCGCGACCAATGCGTTTTTGACATCATCAGGAATTGCGCCATCTATGATTACGCCGTCTAGGTCTAACAAGCTCATTGCACATTGAGTCGCAAAGGCCAATCCTCTGGCAGTTTCGCTCAACCAGTCTTCTATTGAGCGCGTGTCACAAGACCAGTGGGATGGCGATTCATAAATATGCTGACCGTTATGCCCAGCGTCGTTTAGCTTTCTTTCCAGCAAATAAAGTGAAGACTGGGTTATTAGCTGGCTTTGTGTACTGCCATTGTAAAAAGGTAAAGAGCCAATGGCCCCAGCGTTGCCTGTTTTTCCATTAACTAACTGGTTATTGAGTACCAGGCCACCACCTAAGAATGTGCCAACAAAGATGTAAAGAAAACTATTGTAGTTTTGGGAATTACCGAAAGACATCTCTGCGCTGCACGCTGCTCCAGCATCATTTTTTATAAAAACAGGAAGTGATAATAAATCTTCCAACGCCGCCTGTGGATTAAACTCTCTCCACTCTTCCAATTCATTTTTTGGGGCTCCGGCTTCTTCTGCCCAACTCCAAATTTCGAAGGGCATAGCAACGCCTAAACCTCGGATTAGGCGCTGTTGGTCGGTATCTAAATTTTTAATGAGTACATTGAAAGCACGTTTTGCAAAGGTAAGCAGATTGCTTACGGTCGGGTAGGCAAATTTCTCGTGAAGTGTTGCTCTTACATTGCCTTTCAAGTCGAGTAACGTCATATCGAAACTTCGTCGACCTACTTTCAGCCCTATACCAAACGCGCCGTTTTCATTTAGACCAAACGGCACCTTGGGCTGGCCTACTCCGCCTTTGATTGGCTTTAGTCGCCTTACCAGGCCGTCAGCCTCTAGTTTTTTAATGATCACTGTCGCTGATTGTGCAGACAGCCCCGTTAACTGTGCTATTTCAGCTTTAGGCAATGAAGAACGTTGGCGAATTAGGGTAAGGATATCCCGTTCATTCGCTGAGCGGCTATCAAGCAATGTAGGTGCTTTTTGTGATGGCAGGTGAAAGGCCGATTCAGTATTCAATGTATTTACAATCTATCGTTTTAAGAAGCTAGAGTGTAATAACAACCTAGCCGTGTATCAAATTTAAGAAATGGTGTAGGTACTTGTTCAGACATAACTTTATTCGACAGTACTAGGTCAACCCTATCACACCCATTGATTTTTGCGCAAAAGGTTAAATCAATTAGGTTGATTTAATTGATTCTTTCGACAATACTATGCCCCAATTAATTAACGATTCGTTAACCTTGCGCGAACTGTGCATAGGTAAGCTGCAATTTTTAAATTCTGTTAAGTGAGGCTGGTATGAAGATTTTATGTTTAGGTGAAGTGCTAATTGATATGTTAAGCCAAGGTGCTGCGCCCAAAGATGGCAACATACCAGCAATGAAACCTTTCCAGCCCTACGCGGGTGGTGCACCTGCTAATGTGGCAGTCGCTGTAGCTCAGCTAGGTGGTGAGAGTGCGATGGTCTCGAAAGTAGGTGACGATACTTTTGGCGCGTTTCTTAAAGAAATGCTAGAGCATTACAAAGTAAACACTGACTTCGTGTGGACTACACAAGAAGGTAATACGGCTCTGGCATTTGTAAACTTGGATGCAGACGGCGAACGCTCTTTTGATTTTTATGTTGATAATGCCGCGCATAAACACATTTCAGAGCAAGATTTGTCGACGATAGATTGTGATAAAAATACAGTGCTTCATTTTTGCTCAGGTTCTATTTCAGGCCCTGAACTTATTCCTGGTACCGAGTTTATTCTGAACAAGGCGAAGGAAAACGGCATGATGGTTTGTTTGGATATTAACTATCGCCCAGCGTTTTGGGATGACACAGCGAATGCGCCGTCACGTATAGATGAAGCTGCAAAGAAAGTGTCTGTTTTAAAGGCTAGCCGAGAAGAACTCGCAGAGCTATATGGCGAAGAAAATGCTGATACAAAGGTTCAGCAGTGGTTAGATAGTGGCGTTAAAGTGGTGCTAGTCACCGATGGTGGTGAGCCCATTCACTATATTACCAAGTCCTTCAGCGGCACGTTAGCGTCACCTAAAATGGATGTAAAAGACACGACGGCAGCGGGTGACTCTTTTATTGGTGGCTTCTTATATTTCCTATCTACAAAAGTGAAAAGCGCTGATGACTTCGACGCGTGGGCGGAGAACTTCGAGAATGTAAGCGAAGCTACGGAATTTGCTATCCGCTGTGGTGCTTACACGGTAACGCAGTATGGTGCATTTAGCGCATTGCCAACGCAGGCTAATATCGCTAAATAAGTATCGATTATCTTAAGATAAACAAAAGGGTTCAAAATGAACCCTTTTTTCTTCAATCGCTGCGCACCGGCAAAGGTGGCGTCAGCTGATGTATTGGTTGCTTAGTGCTTATCCGCTCTACTTTGGAACTTGCGTTCCTCGGTGTTTACCTTAATCCATTCGCCAGTGCTGATGTATTCAGGCACCTGTACAACCAGTCCGGTTGAAAGCGTGGCAGGCTTGGTTCGAGACGTAGCAGAGGCGCCTTTAATAGATGGGTCTGTCTCAACAACTTCAAGCTCTACGCTCATTGGCAAATCTAACGCTACTGGCACTTCACTTACGATAACCACCTGAATACCGTCGGTGTCTTCATTAATGAATAGCGCCTCATTTTCAATACTTTCTTTGTTCAAGTGATAAGGCGTGTAGTCTTCCTTATCCATGAAAATGTATTCGTCACCATCAACATAAGAAAACATTGCCGGACGACGAATTAAATCAGCCATATCTAATGTGTCTGAGTCTTTAAATGTTTCGTCGTACTTAGCACCTGTGACGACGTCATACATGCGCATGCGATAAATGCTGCCACCTGCACGACCTTGGGGTACAGAACGTTCTATGTCTCTAACTATGCAGGTCTTACCGTCAAATACCACGGTGTTATTCTTTTTGATTTCACTAGCCTTAGGCATGGCGATTTCCTATTTTTGTTCTCTTCAGGCAATCCGCCCGAGGTCATCTGTAAAACTTCATTTTCAGCGATTTTTTCTTACTTAGGAAGTATTTTTACGTGGTTAGTTTTCGATTAACGCTTTAACGTTGGTTAGCGTGTCAGCTTCGGCGGCGGGTTTATCCCAACGAATACGGTGAATGCGAGGGAAGCGCAGCGCTACCCCCGATTTATGTCTTGAAGAAGGATGAACCGCGTCGAAAGCCACTTCTAACACCAGATCTTTCTTTACCTCCCGCACAGGGCCAAAGCGCCCCACTGCATTGCGCCGTACCCAGTTGTCTAGCTTCTTAAGTTCTTCGTCGGTAAATCCAGAATATGCTTTTCCTATTGGCAGAAGCTGGTCGTCTTCCCATGCACCGAACGTGTAATCGGAATAGAAGCTCGATCGTTTCCCGTGCCCTCGCTGCGCGTACATCATTACCGCATCAACCACCAGCGGGTCGCGCTTCCACTTGAACCATTGCCCTTTGGGACGGCCGGGGATGTACTTGCTATCTAAGCGCTTTATCATCAACCCTTCCACCGCGCGATTTTGACAAACGTGGGCATGAAGTTCACGAAGGCTTTTAGGAGAGCTCGCAGAAAGGGTTTCCGATAAAAACAAGCGCTCGCTTTTGTTATGGTTAAACCATTCTTGGAGCGCCTGGCGACGTTCCTTCAACGTTTTCTCAGTTAAATCTTTGCCATCTAGCACCAAGGCATCGTAGACAATAAGTCCAACAGGTGAAGACGCTTGCAGTGCTTTACTTGGCTTTTTCTTGTTGAGGCGTTGCTGAAGTGCATTGAATGTGTCGACATTCGGCTGTGAAGCCATAGCGTCATAAGCGTCGCCTTTTACGTTATGAATAACCAGTAGTTCGCCGTCTAACACCATATTTCCTTTTACCGTTTCAAGTAGGTCGGGAAAAGAATGGCTAATGTCATCTCCTGTGCGTGAGAAAAGCGCCTTATCCGGCGTCTCTTCATCTATTGTTTGCCCTTTTTTGTTATCGTTCTGGTCTTTTCTTGTGGCGCATTTACTGGCAATAGGCTCCGATTTAACAGCAAGCTGAACGCGAATACCGTCGTACTTGTTTTCAATTTGCCACGTGCTTTCCGTAAAAGCATCAATATCGCTGTCCTCAATAGGGTGGGAGAGCATCACGGGGTGGAAAGTAACTGCATTTTCAATGTCAGGTTTGTCAGCTTTGCCTTCTAGCCAAGCAAGCATGTCGGTGTAGGGTGGTGTAACCGCGTGCCACAGCGTTTCAATTTCTTTGATATCTTTATTGCCATAATCGGCCAGTATTTGTTTAATGGAGCGAGCCGACACGCCTATGCGCAATCCGCGGGTGCCAAGTTTCAATAAAGCCCAGCGCTGTGCAGGGGTCATTATCGTCAGGTAGTTGGCTAGCGTTTCCGACACCTTCTGTTTACTCACAGACGCAAAGGTTTCTACGACTTCAGTAAGACTTGGAAGATTATCCGTAGGTTCACTGTAAGGCCATAAATGCGCCACGGTTTCGCTAACCTCTCCCACATAATCGTAGCTCATTGCAAAAAGTGCAGAGTCAGTGTGTTCGGTAATGAGCTTTTTCACAGTGTTACGCTTAAAAAAATCGAATCGCAACGTACCGGCCATAGCGGCTATAGCCCAGCCACGATCAGGGTCAGGTGTGTTGGCAATGTAATCAGCAATGAGTTGCGCTTTGGCTTTGTTTCCCGACGTGTAATAAAGTTGCTCAAGCAAATTACTAAATGCTTTCATTAGTCGCCTCCTTGCTCTTCTTCATCGTAGCCGACAAGCGATAATGCCCTAGCTTTGAACCCCATTTTTTCAGCTTGATACATTAACGCGTCTTCTCTACCGTGGGTCACCCATACTTCTTTGGGATTCACTTCTTCAATGGTTTGTAATAATTCTGGCCAATCGCAGTGATCGGAAATAATAAGCGGTAGTTCGGCATTTCTTTGCTTCGCACGGGCGCGAATTTGCATCCAGCCAGACGCCATAACAGGGCGCACATTGGGTAAGCTTCTCGACCACCTGTCGGCCAATGCCGAGGGGGGCGCTAATACAATCTCACCTGCCAGTGCTTTTTTATCTGCGACGTCGGATACAGGAATTAAAGCGCCTAGACTTATTCCAAGCTGTTCATATAAATCGCATAGCTTTAGCTGCGCACCATGTAAGTAGATGGGCTTTTCGTACCCCGCTTCACGTAGCGCTAAAATAACCCTCTGGCATTTCCCTAGGGAATACGCACCAACAAGGTGGCATCGTTCGGGAAAAACACGTAACGAGTGAAGGAGCTTATCTATTTCGTGCTCTATAGGTGGATGTTTAAATACAGGAAGGCCAAAAGTGGCCTCGGTAATCAATACATCGCAAGGGACAACTTCAAACGGCGGGCAGGTAGGATCGTGGCGACGTTTGTAGTCGCCGGAAACTACAACGCGATAACCTGAATATTCGATAAGAATTTGGGTAGAGCCTAAAATGTGCCCGGCGGGGAAAAAAGTGACCGCAACGTCATTAAATGTCACTGACTTACCTAGCGTTATGGCGTGTTGGTGTGTTGCCATTTCATCGCCGTAGCGGGTTTTCATAATGGCCAGTGTTTCTGCACTGGCATAGACACTGTGGTGGCCTGCGCGCGCATGATCAGCGTGTCCGTGAGTGACAAGTGCTGTGGCCACTTCATTCATCGGGTCAATATAAAATTCACCCGGCTCGCAATACAGGCCAGTGTCGTCAGCTTTAAGCCATGTTGATGGATGCACTACACATAATTTCCACGAAATAAACAATGCTCTTACTACGTAGTGAGTACCTAAAATCGACCATTTGATATTCGTTCGTTGAGGATTTTTTCGAACTGTAAAGCGCTTAAGCACTTTGTTTGTCGCAGTAGATATGGACTTGGATACAGCTTCAGAAGAGGTACTTTAAAAGTCTCTCACTTTACATGTGCGGTTGAATCAATGGAGTACTTTCCTTGATGAGAAGTAACACTGATAAGGATGCTGTAGTCTTATAACGTGCTATTCGAGCTACCTATTGTACAACCTCAAGTTGTTGGGCTTCTGATGCTGTTGCCTCTAGCGTCGCTTCGGAGAGGTGTGGATTATTAAGTTTAAGTACGGTTCTCTCTGAAAGCTTCAGCGCTTTTTCAATATCTTTAAAACTAATGTATTTTTCAAATAACGCGGCGAAGCTTCCGTCTTGTCGAGCAATATTTAATCCCCGTTCTATGCGCTGCGCTAATTCAGGTTTCGATTGTGAAACGAAGAAGAACATGTAAGACGGGTAATACAATAAAACTGAAGGCTCTATGATAATGTCTGGGTCGTTTAGTGATTTCGCCTCTACCACCGCCTCATGAGCCGCACGTGGAAAGTAATCAATTCTACCAGCCTTTAAAAGCTCAATGATAATGTCGTAATTACTGGTTCCTAACGTAGTAAATCCGTTGTGCTCTAGAATCTGAAAATCGGGCCAGTCGTGACCTTGACCTGCAATAAACCGCTTTAGGTCAGGCGCGCTACGAACATTGTTAAACTCACGTAGAGTACTTTGGCGGATCAAAGAGACGCGATAGCCCATGATTCCGTTCAATAGAGGAACCCGCACCGGAATGGCTTGCTGTTCACGTAGTTTTGACGTCACTGTCCAAAAAACGTCAATTCCCCCTTCTTGGTTTAGTTGGCGCAGAACGCGTTCTTGCACCAAATTGCCGCTACTCTCTACGAGATATGTTGGTTTAATAGGGTCTTCTGTTTTGCTAAGCGCTAATTTAAGTAATGCAGAGTAATAGGCATGAGAGGCATAGTCGAGCTCACTACTTTCGACTATCTTAACTTCGTAACTGCTAGGGGGGAGCTGTGATGTTTGCGCACTGTCCAACACACTTCCAAAAGCTTGTTGACAGAAAAGGTGCCGAATTATCATCACCGCTACTATTGAAAATAGCCCTACTCGACGTCGATTTTGTATCATGCCTATTTACCTCAATGGCTAAGGAAAAGCCATTGGACCTGCTAACCTTTAACATTGAGTAAAGCTTAGCAGGCCTACTTATTTAGGTTACGTTTACCGTTCAGTATAGACACAATTTTCAAGATGCAAGCGATATGGCGTTAGGTGAGCTGCTCTATTTCGTCCTGTTTCAATTTTTGCTTTTTGTGAAAACTGCGCAAATACATTTTTCGCCATAGGGCTTCAAAGGGACCTTGGTTGAAGTGCTTAGTAATGCCGTTCGCCAAAATAACTTGTACTGCGGTGAAGGCGATGGTGACAAGAAGCAAATCAAGCAACGTTACGCTGTAAATAAAGTTTGGAAAATAAGCGGGCATGACGATGCGAAATAGTACAGCGAGTGCTATTGATTGGGTTAAGTAGAGGGTGAACGCAACTTTGCCGCAGTTTATAAGCGACTGATACCACCACGCCGCAGTATGTCTTATATTTATCAATAGGTGAGCGTATACCAAAGCACAGAAAATGGCTGGAATGCTAGTGAACATGGGAATCACATCTAATGTTACCTGTTCGAATAAAAATTGCGGAAGTGCAGTAATGATGGATGTGACGATAGCAACCAATACTAACTTCTTAAATAGTAGTGACGAGAAGCCGTGATTGAAAAAGCCTGCCCTATACAAATAAGCGCCAAACATCATAAGCCCCATAGACTGCCACAGCATAGTGAATGGCGCGACAATAACCGTAGACAGCATAAATGACGCTTGAATACCAAGCTGCGTTAAATAGCCGCTTTGCCACAAGGCGACTTCTTCGTTAAATGTTTCACTGGGTCGCGTTGGCAGTTCAGCCCCCATGTCGAACACAAACGCCATGACGAGCCCACCAACTAACATAATTGCGCTTCCCACAATAAGGTAATGAATACTTTTCTTTTTGAGTTCATCTTGAGGGAGCGTGAAGTGTTTTAAAATAAAAAATGCGCACAGGCTGTAATAAAGCAAAATGTCGCCGCTGAAAATAAATACGCCATGCAGTAGCCCAAATACAAACAGCCACTTAAGTCTGGCTTGTGAGAAATCTAGGAAATGTTGTCCGCGCTTTTCACAGGCCTCAAATTGAATTGCCAGACCTGCACCGAACAGCAAGCAGAACAGAGAACGAAATCGTCCATCCAAAAACAGCGTGTTAAAAAGTGAAATAACCGTGTCTGATAATAGCGGCTCTTCAAAAAAAGCATAGTTAGCGTAACCGTTTTGGTGAAACGTAATGTTCATGAATAAGATGCCAAGAATGGCTAAACCTCTAACGGCGTCTATTGAATGAATTCGCATGTACGGTCCTTGTAAGAAAATCGCTAATTCGTGAAGCATAAGAAGGTCAAAAACTCTGCGCTGAAGTTTACGCTAAGAAAATGCATAAGGTCGAAGTGAAAAATGTATCTAAACATTAAACGCGCTGAGGATGATTACATTGTGAATCTATCGTAAGGCGTGACAAGTAAACCTAACCAAGGTTTTGCCGTATAAGTGCTAAAAGTATTAACAAGAACCATCAATGACTTCACTTCCTTCAGTCTTTGCCCATTGGTTTGAACAAAAAGGCTGGCAACTACGCGATTATCAACACACCATGCTGGTGGAGAAAGACCAGCATGACTGTACATTATTGATTGCGCCAACCGGCGCTGGCAAAACCCTGTCAGGCTTTTTACCTAGCCTAGTCGAACTTGCAGAGACATTTGGTATGAGCGAGCTTGCTGAGGCATTCGGTACGAGTGAACTTGATGAGATTTCGGAAAACCAGGAGCTTGTTAAGAAGACCGGAACCAGTGAACAAGCAGAAATAAAAGCAATAAACAAACAGGCAACAAAAGGAAAAGAAAAGGATGGGTTCAACGGCCTACATACCCTTTACATATCGCCGCTGAAAGCACTCACGCAAGATATTCATCGTAATTTGTTACAGCCCATTGAAGAGATGGCGCTGCCGATAACGGCAGAAACACGCACAGGCGATACGCCCTCACACAAGCGCCAGCGTCAACGTAAAAAGCCGCCAAACATCCTGCTTACCACACCAGAATCGCTCATGCTGATGTTGAGCTACGCCGATGCCGACAAGCTTTTTGGCAAGCTTAAACGCGTGATCATCGACGAAACGCACAGTTTAATGGCCAACAAGCGCGGAGACTTTCTTTCACTCGCCCTCGCGCGGTTAAGCATTCTATCACCGCATTGTAAGCGTATTGGCTTATCAGCCACCGTCGCTTTTCCCGAAACGCTAGGTGCGTGGCTGGCTGGCAGTGACGGTGTAGCTAATATTGTAAAAGTGAAAGCGGGTGAAAAACCTAAGGTGGAAATGCTGCACTCTAAAGCGCGCATGCCTTTTGGCGGCTTTATGGCTCGCTACGCCATCGATGATATTTACCAGGCCATTGAAAACGCCAAAACCACGCTGGTTTTTGTGAATACGCGAGCTCAGTCAGAGCTGTTGTTTCAAATGCTGTGGGAGGCAAACAAGGCTGCGCTACCCATTGCCCTTTATCACGGTAGCTTGAGCAAAGAGCAGCGTCGTAAGACCGAAGCCATGATGGCAAGCGGCATGCTGAGGGCAATTGTATGTACGTCGGCCTTGGAGTTAGGTATCGACTGGGGGGACGTGGATAAGGTTATTCAAGTTGGCGCACCAAAAGGCGTGAGCCGATTACTGCAGCGCATAGGGCGAGCAAACCACAGGCTCGACGAGCCAAGTGAAGCGTTGCTCGTACCGGCAAACCGTTTTGAAGCGCTGGAATGTCAGGCGGCGATCTCCGCTATTGAAAAAGGGGAGCTAGACGGGGAAAGCCCACAGCCAGGGGCACTGGACATTGTCCCGCAATTTATATTGAACTGCTTGTGTAGTAGGGCTGATACCCCAGATACCTTGTATCAAGAGATACTTACCGCCACGCCATATCAAGGGTTGGATAGAGATGATTTCGATAAGCTGTGGCAGTTTACTCAAGACGGCGGCAGTGCGCTTAATGCGTATGAGAGATATCAACGCCTGACGAAAAACGACGATGGCACTTACTCGCCAGCGAATCGGCGGGTTATTCAACGGCACAGACAAAATATCGGCACAATCGTTGAAGCGGGTCGGCTTAAAGTAAAGCGTATACGAAGAGGAAATCAGGGCAAGATAATTGGTGAAGTAGAAGAGTATTTTGCTCAGCAGTTAACGCCCGGAGACACCTTCTATTTTGCAGGAGAAGTATTGCGTTTTGAGGCTATTCGCGACATGCAGCTACACGCTAAGCCTGCAAAAGCAAAAGAGCCGAAAATACCAAGCTACGCGGGTGGTCAAATGCCGCTATCTACTTACTTGGCGGAAGGGGTACGGGCAATTTTGGCTACTCAGAAATCATGGAGAGCACTGCCTGCACAGGTACAAGAGTGGCTTAAACTTCAACAGGCGTTTTCTCAATTGCCTAGTCCTGACAACGTGCTTGTAGAACAATTTCCGTTTAGACATGCGCACTATACCTTGTACTACACCTTCGACGGACGCAAAGCGAACCAAACCTTAGGTATGTTGCTAACGCGACGAATGGAAAAAATGGGCATTAAGCCTTTAAGCTTCAGCGTGACCGATTACGGATTATCGGTAGCATCAGTAAACGCCATCACACAAGGGCAGCTGCAGCACCTCTTTCAGCCGGATATTTTAGGGGACGAGTTAGAAGACTGGATGTTACAGGCACCTATGCTTAAGCGCTCGTTCAGGCAAGTGGCGGTGGTGAGTGGGCTCACTGAACAGCGCTATCACGCCAGCCAAAAAACCATGAAGCAGGTCACGTTCTCCACGGACCTTATTTACGATACGTTGCGTGAACACGACCGCGACCATATCTTACTTAAAGTAGCTCGGGCCGATGCAGAGCGTGAGCTACTTGATTTACGGCGACTCGCTAATTTACTTATTCGCTATGTAGATTCAGCGATATTAGTGAATCTTGAAAAGCCGTCGCCCATGGCCATTCCAATAGTGCTGGATGTGCGTAGTGAACAAGTGAAAGGCGCTGGTGCGCAGGCTATCATTGAGCAAGCTAATTTATATGCCGAAGCTGAAACCATGTTAGATGAAGTTCGCGCATTGTTATCGGGCTCATCTGTTGAATAATATTAGATAAAAGCAAAGACGAAAAGAATAAGAGGGCAATTTGGCAATAACTGACGCGTGGCTAACCGAAAAAGTAAGCCAGCGCCACATCACTATCACAAAATATGCAGACTACTTGTGGCTGTTAGACGCGCGCGGTGTGGCGTATTTACCCGCATGCGATTGGCTTATAGTGTCTGATCTCCACTTAGAAAAAGGCAGTTATTTACGCAGTTATGCGAACCCGTTGCCGAGCTTGGATTCCACCGCTACGTTAACGCGATTAGAGAGCATCATCGATGATTACAAGCCACTGCGAGTAATCAGCTTAGGTGACAGCTTTCACGATAAACACAGCATGTCACGCATGACCTTTGATGACCGTCAGCACTTATGCAGATTAGTTGATAGTGTGAACGAGTGGATGTGGGTAGAAGGTAATCATGACCCAGATTTACCCGACGGCATACCGGGTACGCCGTGTTTTGAAGTAGTGCTAGATAATATGGTATTCAGACACGAAGTAGAAACGAGTGAAACTCGTGCTCAGGTTATTGGCCATTATCATCCCAAAAAGCGCACAACCATTACTCGCCGCCGTTATTCAGGCAAATGCTTTACTAACAACGAAAATGTATTTGTGATGCCAGCCTTTGGTCAGTTCACTGGTGGGCTGGATATAGATGAAGAGGTAATGCTAACGCTTCTGCCTAAACGCTCACGACAGGTATTCATGCTCTACGACAACATTATATTTAAAGTATGAACCACCAAAATGGGGTCAGAGTACATTTCCACCGCGGCAGAATTAAAAAAGGGGTCAGAGTACATTTTGTGACATAGATTTGTCTTGGAAAATGTACTCTGACCCCATTATTTGGGTTAGTCGCGCCAGCGCTTGGTTAGTTCGTCGTAGGCGTCTATGCGGCGGTCGCGGAAGTAAGGCCAAATGCGCTTCACCTGTTCGGTTCGCTCCATATCAAGCTCTACGGTTAGCGTGGTTTCACCTTCAGCTTCGGCTTTGGCCAAAATCTCACCTTGCGGGCCTGCTACAAAGCTTTGTCCCCAGAATTGAATACCTGGGTCACCTTCAACAGGTGACGCTTCAAAGCCAGTGCGGTTTGCCACGATAACCGGTACTGAGTTTGCCACAGCGTGAGAGCGCTGAATGGTTTCCCATGCACCATGCTGACGGGTACGTTCTTCTTCTGTGTCAGTTAAATCCCAGCCGATTGCGGTAGGGTAGAACAACAAGTCCGCACCTGCCATCGCCATTAGGCGCGCCGCTTCTGGATACCACTGGTCCCAACACACCAATACGCCAAGTTTACCTACGCTGGTTTCAATAGGCGTGAAGCCCATATCGCCCGGTGTGAAGTAAAACTTCTCGTAAAAGCCTGGGTCATCAGGAATATGCATTTTACGATATTTGCCCGCAATTTCTTTACTGCGGTCGAACACGACTGCGGTGTTGTGATACAAACCTGAACCGCGCTTTTCAAATAAAGATGTCACCAACACGATATTGTGTTTTTCGGCTAGTTCACCAAAAAACTCTGTCGCAGGTCCAGGAATTGGTTCAGCCAAATCAAAGGCGCCAGTATCTTCTTGCTGGCAAAAATACAGGGTGCTGTGTAGTTCTTGAAGCAAAATACACTCGCATCCTTCAGCGGCTAATTTGGCAATTTGCTCGGCACTTTTATTCCAGTTCGTTGCTTTATCGTTATCGGCAACGGCCTGTTGTACCAGACCCACTTTTAGCTTAGCTGGGCGCATGTAATGACACTCCTTTCTTTAAGGTGGTGATAATGGAATCTTTTAATGTATTTGTGGGAACCTGCATGGAAATGCAATGCAAGCTGCCGTATTGTCTTACGAGTACACTGCAATCGATTGGTTCAACAATATGATTGGGATGTGCTCTTTGTACAGTCTCAATGGCTTCTGCGTCTTCCTCTTCACCGTAAACAGGCAATAATATTGCGTTGTTACAAATTAAGTAATTTGCGTACGATGCCGGCAGGCGATCCCCTTCGTCATTTACAATATTAGGCAGCGGCAGATGAAACTGTTCATGCTCAGGCAGCTCAAGGGCGCACTCGTCGCACAACGCTTTCAACCCTTCAAAGTGACTGTCATTAGGACGGTTGTTACACGCCTGGATCACTAGGCCTTTGTTCGGCGTGAAACGCACTAATGTGTCGATGTGACCGTCAGTATCATCGCCTTCTAAATGACCATGTTGCAAAATAGTAACTTTGCTGCAGCCTAGCATATCTTTAAATGCATCTTCGTAAGCGCTTAGCGACATATCACCATTACGCTCAGGGTTAAGTAAACACTGGGCAGTACTTAATAGGTGTCCGTCTTCATCAATTTCCAGCGCGCCACCTTCTGCCACAATTGGGCTGCTGCGAAGTACAGATTTACACATGCTAGCAAGATAACGCTGATTCGCCAGATTATCTTCAGCGGCGTTAAACTTATTGCCCCAACCGTTAAAGCGAAATTCTACCGGCGAGCCATTGCCTTCACTGTCTTTACACGTGATGAAGCCGTAGTCGCGCATCCATGTGTCGTTAAATGAGGCCGGAACAATAAGCACTCGAGCGTTCTCTGGTAAACGAGAATTAAGATCGTCTACGTCACTCGGCGCACATAATAAAATCACACCCGCATTGTTGCGGTTTACTGCAGCAATCACGTTCAGATACGTCGCTCTCGCGTCTTCTAACCATGGAGCCCAGTCGGTTTGCGCATGAGGCCACGCTAACATAACAGCATCAATGTTATGCCATTCAGGCGCCATAGTACGGTTGCCGTGCATAGTAAAATTCCAAATAGCTACGAAATAGGGTTCGGATTATAGCCATGCCTCAGCATGAGACCAAGGCAAATGGCGATGAAATTAATTGGCGGTGACGATTACTTTAAGCCATAAGGAAAACTGAAATGACAGAAAAAAGGGGCAGTCTTTATCTTAAATGCCGCCCACCGTTAAGATGAAGGGTTTGCCCTGTCACGTAGTCACTATCAAATAAATAGTTCACGGCTTTCACGGCCTCTTGCGCCCCCGGTACTATCTCTAACAGTGATTTTTCTAACGCTTTTTGCTTATAAGCTTCGTCATCACCCTCATTGAACATAAGCAAAGCTGGGGCAATGCTATTTACTTTTACCTTTGGTGCTAGCTTCTTAGCAAATGATAGGGTCAGGTTGTGCAGGGCTGCCTTACTTGCCGCATAAGCCATGTGTTTCTCGCTGCCTGTTTCTTGAACGTAGTCAGTCATATGAATAATGTCAGATTGAACGTCGCAATCACAAAGAGCCTTTTCAAGTGCCAAGTTTATGCGGTAAGGGGCAACAGCATGGACCAACATCATTCGTTCAATCAAGCTATGCTTGTCATGGTTATCTTTTTCTTGCGCCCAATCTGACGCGTTGTGGATCACCGCTCGATAGGTTTTACTGATTGCCTTAATCTCATCAATTGCTCGATCAATAGCCGCCTCAGTGCTAAAATCCGCCTGTAAGACTGTAGCACCTTTATCCTCAAGCATTGAAATACTTGGACGAAGTGTTCGATAAGTCACGACAACGTGGTGGCCCTGGTCAAGTAAACTATTGGCCATAGCTAAGCCTAAACGTTGGCTTGCGCCTGTAATTAACACAGGTGAATTCAAGATGATGTCCTTCTTTCGTAAAAGGTAACGGTTTTATTATTCTGTGCCAAATGCACAGTCGGTAGCAATGACATTAAATAAAAGTCATGTTGCCAAGTAATCGATCTGTAACGAACTCATGCTCGTACAAGATCAAAAAAGAAGTAACTACGGATAAAGTAATGTTAGCAAAAGAAGCGGTAATTGTGCGCGACGCACTAGACCCCTCTATTTCAGAGCCAGCACAACGTGTACGAGAAGCATTAGAAGCCAAAGGTTTAGAAACACCTATGGTGGCTAATGGTCTTACTGACGAGCAAAAGCGCAAACGAATTGAAAGTGCTATGCGTGACGTAATGGACACGCTTGGCCTTGATCTAACTGACGACAGTTTGTGTGATACGCCCACGCGAATCGCTAAAATGTATGTTAATGAAATCTTCGGTGGATTGGACTACCGCAAATTTCCTAAGATTACTGCCATTGAAAACAAGATGCAGATTGACCAGCCTGTACAGGTATCTGATATAAGCCTGACCAGCACCTGCGAACACCACTTTGTTACTATTGATGGCACGGCAACCGTTTCTTATATTCCAAAAGATACAGTAATCGGCCTTTCAAAGATTAACCGTCTTGTGGGTTTCTTTGCTCAACGTCCACAGGTACAAGAGCGTTTAACTCAACAAGTGTTAGTTGCGTTGCAGACGTTGACCAATACTGAAGACGTAGCGGTGAGCATTAACGCCACGCACTATTGCGTTAAGGCGAGAGGGATCCGTGATACTAATTCATATACGAAAACGTCTGCGCTCGGCGGCCGTTTCCTTACTGATAATGAATTGAAACGAGAGTTCTTTCGGTAGTTAATGGTTGTTTGCTTCGGAACTTTATTCAAGAACTTTAAAAGCCGCTCATAAAGCGGCTTTTTGTTTGCTAACATTTTGCTACGCTTCCCAACGCGCTTTATTTGATAACAAGCTCTGCATCCAGTGAATCGACAATCAAATTGATACGGCCACCAATACCATCGGCCGCCGTTAAACTGAGTACTTTGTTGCAGCACCCACAAGATTCATGCTGTTCGTGATACATGTCGCGAACTGTTTCTAGCTGGAAGTCATTTATTGCGCCGCAATACGGGCACATGTATTCCAAAGCACTATCACTTTGCATCGTTTTATCCGTTACCATGTTAAACATATCCATATGACATAAGTCGAATCCCGCTGTGTAATACTTCTGCGTGAAGCAAGAAACAAACCACACACAACAAGAAGAGTGCTACTTCCGCGTCAATCAGTTTGAGAGCCAGTCAAACACAGGCCAAGCTACCAAAGTTATGCGGAAGCTACGTGAACTATCTATTCACTATAAAAAGTATAGTGGGTATTTATTGGTGTGCCTGTGAAAAAATGACTTATTCGATAAGTCACTGGCAGTAAAGATAATTAATTTGGCGACTAAGCCGCGGAAAACTTGCTAACCACTTTTCAAACAGCAATTAGCAAGATATGGCGAAAGCTCGAACTTTAATCAGCAAGAAGCCACATTTGTTGAAAAGGCTCAAGCAATAGTGGTGACGCATTCATTTCGAAAGTTTCATCAGTTAACAAATCTCGGCCTGATGCGCCCTTTAGTGTTGCCAAAAGGCTACGCTGAATGGTCTGAGGGTGCTCACTGAAGTTACATATCACAAGCAGCTTGTGACCCTGTGTATTTTCCCGAAGAAAAGCAAAGCAATGATGGTTATCGGCATCTAAAATTTGGGTGCTAGACTGCCCGAAAATCGCATTCTGCTTTCTAATTGCTATCATTTTGCACAATCCGTTAAACACGCGAAGGCTCGCAGTCTCTGTAGGGTTGGCAGGCGACGTGTTTCCTAGCGCCAATCCCGTATCTGCGCGGGTAACAGCAATTCGGTTTACCCATCTGTCGTCGTGCTTTTTGGTGTCATCAAATCGATAGCTGTAGTCATTAAGCTTGCCTACTTCATCACTAGAGTAAAGTAGCGGAATACCTCCAATGCTAAAGGTGATACCGTAAAGCAGCATCATTCGTTTCACAGCGTCATCAATGCCTTTTGAATCGTTGGATTTAAGCGCGCCTTCTAGCCCACATAAAGAGGCCAGTGAACCACACACACGACAATCGCCGTTAGAAGGGTTTTCAGCAAACGGCACGCCGTTGGCAAAACTTCCTTCAAAACGACCGGTATAAAATTGATTAAGAAAATGGCGGTGATCGAATGCGTTAATACCCAGTTCGTTGGCTACCGCGTCGTCGAAGGTCCATCCGATATCGTCGTGGCATCGCACGTAGTTCACCCATGTGCAGTTCTCAGAAATAGAGAAGCTCTTTTTCATTGAGCGCGTAAGCAAACGGGTTTTACGCGTGGCTAACGAGTTCCATAGCAGTGCCATTAGCAAAGGGTTGTAGGATAGCTGACACTCATCTTTGTCGATGTACTTAAGTACTTCGTCAGGGTGCACGATGGCTTCTGACTTAAAGACCACGGCAGGCGCTACAATTTGTAAGCAACAGTTGAACGCTTGTATAAGAACGTGGGCCTTTTCCTGATTTTCGCAGTTAGTTCCGAGTTCTTTCCAAATAAAGGCCAACGCATCTAAACGCAGTGCAGCGCTACCTATATTGGCCAGAAACAACATTTCAGACGTGATAGCGTTAAACACCTCAGGATTACTGTAGTTTAAATCCCATTGAAAGCTGTTAAATGTTGTCCATATCCATTTCTCTATCTGTTCATTAAAGGTAAAGCTACCTCTTCTTACCTGGGGAAATATTTCTCTTAAAGTATGTTCGTACTGATCGGGAATGGTTCTGTCATCGAAAAGGTAGTAGTAGTCTTGAAACTGCTTCTCACCAGCCAGTGCAGCTTTCGCCCAAGCGTGCTCGTCAGAGGTATGATTGAACACAAAGTCGAGAACAAGATTTATTCCCTCTTTCTGAAGTGCTGAAGCAAGTTTTTCCAGGTCTTTCACTGTGCCTAACGTTGGATTAACCTTGCGATAATCCGACACAGCATACCCGCCATCGCTATCCCCTTTGGGCGCATCGTATAAAGGCATTAAGTGCACATAGGTAACGCCTAAAGACTTAAAGTAGGGAATTTTGTCATGCAAGTCATTCAGAGTGGGGCCCATCAGGTCAACATAACAGGCCATGCCGACTTGCTGTTCATCGCGATACCAAAGCGGGTTTTTTAACCTTTCATTATCAAGCTTTTTGAGGGCTGGTTTACGGCTTTTTAACCCGTCTCTTAATATTTCAACCAGTTTTTGTAAATGAAAGTAGCAGTCATACTGGTGCCCATAAACGTAGGTATATTTGTCAAAAAGACGAGGAAAATGTTCCTTCAAGCGACGCGTAAAAGTTGTTGCATCTTTCTTACTTAGGCCAGATAAATCGGTTGATGCCAAGATTCGGTCTAAACATACACCACTGTCAGCAGCATAGCTCATAGAAAACTCCAAAGTGCGACGCTTAGGTGCGTCATACAACCTATCCTAATTAACAGGTTTACAGGCTTTTTAAATTCTGTTAACTTTTATCTTAAACGATTAAGCTCATTTATCAAGTTTATTACATCGTTATTTTTGACCTACTGAATGCGTGCAATGATCAACGTGTTTTTGTGAAGTTTAGAAGGGCGGAACAAGGCCTTTCATACCGTGCTTGTGAGACAGACTATGCCCAATCATGATCCTAGTAGCAGAATTATCAGATGGCTAACCTACCTAATGTTTATGATGTTTGCGATGACGTCAGACTCGGTAGGCGAGATAATCAAAGAAGTGAAAGTGGCGTTCTCTGTCACCAATGCTCAAGCAAGCTTAATGCATTCACTCCCCATGTTAGGTATTGCCTTATCGGGCCTATTCCTTGGTTTTTTGGCTGATAAGTTAGGCCGCAAGCCTACCATTATCATTGGTTTAGCGTTGTTTGGCCTTGCATGCTACAGCTTCTTAATTGCTAACGACTTTGTGTTGATTGTTAGTTTAATGAGCTTATCTGGCGTTGCCGTGGGCATCTTTAAAACAGGTGCGCTGGCGCTCATCGGTGATATTTCAACATCGACCAAACAGCACACAGCTACTATGAATGGGGCAGAAGCCTTCTTTGGCGTTGGTGCAATTATCGGGCCTCTTATTGTCGCTTATCTTATTCATCAAGGCGTTGCATGGCAGTGGCTTTATGTAATCGCCGGTGGTGTTTGTACGCTACTTATAATCGGTGCTTTGCTGGTGAAATACCCCGCTTACACTCGCGATACAGCCTCAGGTGAAAAGAAAGTATCAATAGCGCAGAGCTTAAGTTTAGTGAAAAACCCCTATGCTTTAGGATTTTCAGTAGGCGCGTTTTTATATGTCGCCGCAGAAAGCGCCATTTATGTGTGGATGCCGAGTTATTTAGTGTGCGATGCGACTACGCTTAAAGCGACCTACGATTGTTATACTGAAGGCTTCTCTCAGACCCTTGCAATATACTCGGTAACGGCATTCTTTATCCTTCGTGCTGCAGGGCGTTTCGTAGGCATCTGGATGATGTCTCACTTCAACTGGGCATTGGTTCTTATGGTGTTCACTGGTGCTATTGTACTGTGTTTCGGTCTTGGTCTGTGGGGCGGAAAACAGCTTGCGTTGTTTCTATTCCCGCTAACGGGCATTTTTATGTCAGTAATTTATCCTACCTTTAACTCAAAAGGCATAAGCTGTTTCCCAAAACATCAACACGGAAGCGTAGCCGGAGTAATCTTGTTCTTCACCGCAGCAGGTGCGGCTGCAGGGCCTTTCATCATGGGCCTGGTGAGCGACGCCAACGGTGGCGACGCCAAGTATGGCTTTATGGTAGCCACGGGTTTTGCTGCCGTGCTCTTTGTTGGCTTGGTGTATAACTACATTAAGAACCCTACCAAAGAACGTTTAGCGGAAATTGAGGCAAGCGAATACGCCAACTAAATGCAATGCTCGCTCTTTATTCCTTAAAACCGTAACGTGCCGGGCTTGCTCTCGGCACTGGTTTTTCCTCACGTTGTTGTTTAAGCTTCGGTTATTCCTATCAGTTTCTAGTCTAATCACGTTCCATGGATGAGTTAAAACAAGCGCAAGCCCTTTACGACACTCTTGTAGAATTTGCAGTGACCTACAGTTTCCAAATTGTAGGCGCCATCATTATTTTTCTGCTTGGCTGGTGGGTGGCCAATAAAATAGGCCACATGGTTGAAAACCTGATGGTCAGCAGAAATATCGATATTACGCTGAGCCGCTTTACCGGCGGTGCCAGCAAGCTAGTGGTATTGGGTATCGTAATAATTATAGCATTAGGTAATGTGGGCATTAGCGTAACCCCACTTATAGCCGCCGTAGGTGCTGTAGGTTTAGGTGCAGGTTTAGCTATTCAAGGTATGTTGGCCAATTATGCCGCTGGCTTTACCATAATTATTACCCGTCCTTTCGTTGTTGGCGACACTATCCGCGTGCGTGGTGTTGCAGGGGTGGTCGATCAAGTCATGTTGCCCTATACCATTCTTATTGACGAAGACAATGTTCACATCCAAATACCCAACAAACTGATAGTCGGTGAAATCTTGCATAATTCTGCAGAGAACATGTTGATTGAACTTGAAATTGGCGTTGCCTATTCCAGTAAGGTCGATGAGGTAATCGATGTGATTCGCAAGGCTGTTGAAACGGTAGATGGAGTCAGCGAAGAAAAGTCACCCGCCATTGGTGTAGATAATTTTGGCGACAGCAGTATTAACTTTGGTATTCGGGTTTGGGCGCCAGCTGTAAGGCATTTCGAAGTGCGCTATGCACTAAACCAAGCCATTTTTAATGCTCTTCAGCAGCATGATATTGAAATACCATTCCCGCAGCGGGAAGTCAGGATGCTCGACCAATAAAAGTTTGTATCGCTATTGATAAAAATGCCGAATAAGAGACCCCTTATTCGGCATTTTTCTATTACGGCTACGCGATTTTTAGATTTCGTATAGCTCTAGAGGTAAACCGTCAGGATCTTGGAAAAATGTAAAGCGTTTGCCGGTGTATTCATCGGTTCTCACTGGCTCGCATTCAACTCGCTTATTCGTTAGGTGGTTAATCATTTCATCAAGGTTGTCCACCTTGAACGCTAAGTGCCTAAGTCCTTGCGCTTCTGGGCGCGACGGTCTTTGCGGTGCCCCCGGAAACGAAAAAAGCTCAATCTGACTGCCATCAGGTAACGCGAGGTCACATTTGTAAGAGTCTCTGGCTTCACGGTAGTTTTCATCAATAATCGAGAAGCCCAACACGTCCGTGTAAAACGTCTTTGAGCGAGGGTAGTCACTACAAATGATAGCAACGTGGTGAAAGCCTTTCAGCATCTTAATTTCCTTAATATTTATGCTTACGGCATCTCTTGACCGCGAGCAGCCTCAAATAACTTGTACCAGTGCTCTCGACTTAAATGAACATCTTCAGCCTTTTGGCTTGCTTTAATTCTGTCAATATTGGTACTGCCCAAAACGGGCGCAATGTTGGCAGGATGTCGCATCAACCAGGCCAAAACAATCGCTTCAGGCGTAGTTTGATATTCACCTGCAAGTTGAGCCACTAAGTCTGCTGTTGCACGGTCATTACTATTTTCAACTTTTGCACCTGTGTATCTACCTTGTGCCAAGCTTCCCCATGCCTGAAGTTGCACGTTGTTCATCATGCAGTATTCAAGTGTGCCGGGCGCATAACCTGTATCGCGATTAGCAGCACTGTTGGTAGTAATGCCGTCTTCTAACCAGTCTCTAAAGCCAAGGCTCATTTCAAGTTGGTTGGCAACAATAGGTGTGGAAAGTGCAGACTGCAGGTAATTAATTTGGTGACCATGCATGTTTGAAACGCCAACATGCTTTATTTTACCTTGCTGCTGAAGCAGCGTCAGTGTACCGGCGACTTCGTCTAGCTCCATAAGTGGATCTGGACGATGCAGCAGCAGTATATCAAGCTGTTCTATTCCTAATCTAGAGAGAATGCCTTCAACCGACGTGTGAATGTGATTTGCTGAAAAGTCGTAACGCTTTGGTCCTAAATCATCCTCAAATCGTATTGCACATTTAGATTGGATAATCATTTTGTCTTTTAATTCGGGCGCTTGCTTGAGCGCTTCACCAAAAACCGTTTCGGCTTTGCCGAACGTATAAATATCAGCATGATCAAACACATTAATATCTAAACTCAGTACAGTATCAATGATGCTTCTTGCTTGGCTTATATCGGCTTTGGTTGCCGGTTTGTCGTTCCAACCGCCACCTAAGCCCATGCATCCATATATTAAGCGGCTTGCGTGTGGAAAGTGTGCATTCATGTCATTTTCTCCCTGTTTGAGAATATCGAGTGGGCAGGGCCTGTATTAGCTCAAGGCTTGTTTTAAAAGCACTGTAATATGGTCCAAGCGATAAGAAAAGTCTGATTAGGCGAGCGTATTTTTACTGTCGACCGTTAGCCTAGCTTGAAGGTTTATGGTGTTGCAGCACCGATAAAGATCATTATTGCGATGTAGGCGTGTATTTAAATTAATCAGTGGGCTTTTTAAAAGCTGAGTTCAAGGAAAAGAGGGCATATGTTTAAGCAGTTAGTTTCAATGATTATGGCGGGTATGGTGTGTGTGGGCTTGTCTGGCTGTACTGGCGTACCTGACAAGGTAGTGCCGGTTGAAGGCTTTGAGCTTCCTCGTTATTTAGGGAAGTGGTATGAAATAGCGCGCTTTGACCATAGCTTCGAAGAAGGATTAAGCGAAGTTACGGCAACCTATAGCATGCGCGAAGACGGAGGGGTTAAGGTAATTAATCGCGGTTTTTCAGGAGAAGAAAATGCATGGGATGAAGCCGAGGGCAAAGCGTATTTTGTAGAGTCTGAAACGACAGGGCACCTGAAGGTATCGTTCTTTGGCCCATTTTACGCCAGCTATGTAATTATGGAGCTAGATAAAGAAGGTTATCAATATGCTTTGATAACAGGCCCAGATAAAGACTACCTTTGGATTTTAGCGCGAGCACCTTCTATTTCAGATGAAGTTCGCACCCGTTTACTAGAAAAAGCGACATCGGCTGGGTACGACGTTAGCAAGCTTATTTGGGTAGAGCACGGCGAAGAGAATTCATAGCCACTTTCGAGCGAGTTGTTCTGCGCGCAAAATGGGAATTGTGCTATTATTGCGCGCATCTTCCCCTCTGTTTGAATAAGTACTAAGAGAGACAAGGCATGCAAACGCTCACCATTACTACGCCAGACGATTGGCACCTTCACTTTCGCGATAACGAAATGCTAGCTGAAACAGTGCCTGCAACCGCACGTTGTTTCCAGCGCGCTATTGTTATGCCAAACCTTGTACCACCGGTGGTTAATGCTGAAATGGCCATGGCGTACAAAGGGCGAATTGAGGCTGCGCGACCTAAAGGCAGTAGCTTTGAGCCATTAATGACCTTATTCCTTACTAATCAAACTACACCTCAAGACATTATCGATGCAAAACAAGCGGGCGTAACTGCGTGTAAGCTATATCCTGCAGGGGCCACTACTAACTCAGATGCGGCTGTAAAAGGCATTCAGGCTTTATACCCTGTATTTCAAGCCATGCAAGAGCAAGGCTTATTGTTGCTAATTCATGGTGAGGTGACCGAACATCACATTGATATTTTTGACCGTGAAAAAGTGTTCATTGATACTCATTTAGGGCCTATCGTTGACGCATTCCCTAAGCTGAAAGTGGTGTTTGAGCATATTACAACAGCAGATGCCGCAAGCTTCGTAGCGGGCGCCAGCGAATTTGTTGGAGCCACCATTACCCCTCAGCACTTATTGTTAAATCGCAACGATTTACTGGTTGGCGGCGTACGCCCTCATAACTATTGCTTGCCAGTGCTAAAACGCAACACGCATCAAAAAGCGTTACGCGATATGGTGGCAAGCGGCAACAAAAAATTCTTCCTAGGCACCGACTCGGCACCTCATGCCAAGCATAAAAAAGAAAATGCTTGCGGCTGCGCGGGTTGTTATAGCGCATGGTCTGCAATTGAGCTTTATGCTGAAGTGTTCGAGCAGTTAGGAGCAATAGATAAGCTAGAAGGATTTGCTAGCCATTACGGTGCAGATTTTTATGGTTTACCACGAAATACGACTACAATGACATTAGTGAAAGAGTCGTGGACGGTGCCAGAACAAGTAACCCTAGCTGATGGCACCGATATGGTTCCATTTTATGCGGGGCAAACGTTGCAGTGGAAATTAGAAAAGGCATTTCAAGCGTAGTTTTTGTTGTCATTGTCTGTTTATGTGCCCTGTGGAGTTCATCCACTTGGGCACAAGCATTCTCTTACTCTCACGCCCCCGATTTACCAAGTACCCTATCTCCCTCTGAGAAGCAGAGTATTCAATCTTACTCACTCACAGTGTTTAAAAATGCCTTATCAAAAAATGGTATTGATTTAACGCCTGCTACTGACACCATATCGAATAAAGCTGACGTCCTTATCAATTTGATCAGAGATGAAAATAACGAAGATAGTTATTTTTGGATCACGCCGCTATTTGCCTTTGAATGTGGAAATAATGTTCGATGTACGCCGAATGCGGGCAGTCAGGCAACGACAATAGCAGTGAGCTATATCGCACTGAGCAAAAGTGAAGGTTCTGCCGATTTTGCAGAGCGGTTGAGCGAACTGATTGCTCAATACAAAGGTTCAGACAACTTCACATTGCTTGCTAGCGCTATACGGGATGAACTGAAAGCATCTTTCCCGGCCACAATACTTACTTTTGGAACACTAAGCTTAGCAGGTGAGCTGCATGCTAATACCGACAATCTTTGGGTCATCGCCGACATTGTGCCACTTTTTTCAGAGGTGGGAGAGCGAGGAAAGCTTAAAGGTATTGCAGCAGACTTGGTCAGAGACATATTAGATGAGATGACGCTAAAGCAGAATATCCTTTCCGCGCCATGGGAACGTATTGCAAAGGAAGCAATGACCAAGTCTAACGTATTGGTATTCTCAGTAATTCGCACGAGTGAAAGAGAAAGCGTGTTTCACTGGATAACGCCGGTATCAAGAAACCTTCATGGACTGTACGGCATCGATAAGCCCTATTTTGAATCCTTTGCCAACGTACCAAAGAACTTTAGGGTTGGTACCTTATTGGAAGACTATCGCTATAACGTTGCAATAGAGCATGGCTTCAAAGTAAAAGCCTATGATTCGTGGCAGGCATTAGTGGATGCACTGATCAACAACGAAATTGATACTATTTTCGGTTCTCAGGGGGCAATTGACTTTGGATGTAACCCAAAACAATTTAAATGTGAGACAATAACCCTATCGAGTAAGTACGACATTTCAACGGCCTACCTAGCACTGTCAAAGAACGACACCTGTGTTTTGGTTTTAGAGAAGCTCAAGTTAGCGGCGGCCGGTGTGAAAATGAGTGACAAGTTTAATGAGCAGCTTTCTTCCTGGAGTGACATGGTGTCCCAAGAATACGGCATAGCTCATCATACCGAACATGGTGTAGTGCACCTTTGGAACCCAAATTAATGACAGTTGAAACAGTTAAGCATTTAGATATAAACCCTGCCATCACCAAGGCGCTAGACTCACAAGGCATTTACCAACTTTCCCCTATACAGGCACAATCGCTCCCTGAGGCGTTGCAGGGGAAAGATGTGATAGGCCAAGCGCAGACGGGCAGCGGCAAGACTCTGTGCTTTGTAATTCCTGCCTTGCAGCACGTAGAAGTGAATGATTTTACCACGCAGGCTATCATACTTTGTCCTACCCGAGAGCTTGCTGATCAAGTGGCTCAGCAGTGCCGTTCGGCGGCTAAAAACATCGGTAATATTAAAGTGACCACGTTATGTGGTGGCCAGCCTATGGGGCCGCAGATTCAGTCACTGAAACATAGCCCGCATATCATTGTGGGCACGCCGGGCCGCGTAATGGACCATGTGGAAAAGCGTCGAGTTGACCTAAGTAACGTAAAGTTGCGTGTCCTCGATGAAGCCGACCGCATGTTAGATATGGGCTTTGAAGACGATTTACGCATTATTTTCGGTCAAACGCCGAAACAAGTGCAAACCCTGTTGTTTTCTGCAACCTTTACAGAACAAATTGAGCGTGTAGCCAAGCAGTACCTGCACAACCCGGTAACCTGTAAAGTTGAGTCTCAAGACAGTAAACCCGCTATCACCCAATTGGGCTACAACGTGCTCCCGCACACACGCACTCAGGCGCTTAAAGCGGTACTTACCCACTACCAACCTAAAAACGCTATTGTATTTTGTAATCGCAAGGTTCAGGTAAATGAAGTGGTTGAGGAGCTTATCGAAGATGGCTTTAGTGCGGCTGGGCTTCAGGGGGACTTGGAACAGCATCAACGCACATCGGTGCTAATGCAGTTCGCCAGCGATGCGCTACAAGTACTTGTTGCCACCGATGTAGCTGCGCGAGGGCTGGATATTGATGATGTTGCCTGCGTAATTAATTACACAGTAAGTGAAGAGCCGGAAACCCATATTCACCGCATTGGTCGCACGGCGCGAGCAGGCGCACAGGGCATGGCGGTCACGCTAGTCAGCGATGACGAAGAGCACTTTTTACGAAAAATAGAAGTATTGCAAGAAAGCGATATTCCACTTAAAGGCGCACAAAGCCTGCGTTTTCATAAAAACAAAATTACTCAGCCTGAATTTACCTGTATTTCACTAAGCGCGGGTAAAAAAGAAAAGCTTCGCCCAGGCGATCTGGTGGGTGCACTTACCAAAGATGCGGGCATTCCTGGCGATGACTTGGGCAAAATTAAAGTGCAAAACAGCATGAGTTTTGTCGCAGTGAAAACGCGAAGCGTGAAAAAAGCCATGGCGCACTTTAGAGAAGGTAAGATCAAAGGAAAGCGTATTAGAGCCCGAAAACTTTAATAAGAGCTTCAATAAATAAGTATTGACGTTATACAAAGGAAGGTTGAGTGTGGTCGCTGAAACTGACTTGGGCGTGTTACTGAAAAATCTGAATCCTGTGGCGAGTAGTGAAGATTACGTTTTCACTACCTTGCCTGCTGATAGCTTAACTAGTACGTTAATTTCAGTAGCTAAGGGTATGTTTCAGGAACGCGAGGGCACCACGCTTATCCTTCCGGTTGTTGCAGCCGAGAAAGCTAACTTGCCATTTGAAGGTTATTACCGCTGTATAACCTGTGAAGTACATTCTAGTTTGGAAGCGGTAGGCATGACGGCAGCTATGTCCACCGCGCTGGGTAAGGCAGGAATTAGCGCCAACGTGGTGGCCGCTCATTATCACGACCATATTTTTGTGCCAGCTGAAAAAGCCGACTTGGCGATAGACGTTTTAACGTCGTTGTCTAACTAGGTCTGACCAATCTCTTCCTGCCTATTCTTTCTCTTTTCTCAAAAAAAACATCAACCAGTCCCATGGTTAAGCAATATTGGGCACCATAGTAAGTTGTCATTACCCAAAAGGTAGACAGTGGAAGCGGGGTTTTGAAAACCGACTGGGCGAGAATGGCATCTGATATCACAAAAAGTAACGCACCGGTTACGATTAGCTTAGTTTGAGCCAACCACACTGCGGTTAAACCCATCAGTGTGATTACGCTAATATAGGCGACTACAGGGTAAAACAAGGCTTTCGACGCTGGCAGAATGTGCACTGCCATCATTACGGCAAAGCTAACCATAATAATACTAATTAACCACTTTGGTTTGCGCGAAATGATATGGTCGCCGGGCGTTTCTTGTAGGCGGCGATGCAGCAACGCAAAACACATAGCATACGTTAAATGGGCAACAAAAAAGCACGCCAAGCCGGTAATAAAACTATCAGCAAAGGGCAAGGCCAGACTAACATCTCCGGCAAGACTAAAAAGTAACGCCGCCAACACCATGTATCGCGGCATGGTGCTAAGTTTTGTATAGGCGAAAACTGCCAGTACCACAATAGGCAGGGCTTTGGGTAAGAATTGCGCCACGTAGGGGGTAAGCGGCAGCGTCGCCAGGTAAATCAACGCTAAGCTGCTAAAGACAATAGTTGTTCTTACATTCATATTTAGCCTTTTTGAACCTGCTCAGTCATACACTTCAGCACGACAAAAAAAGCCCCAGTTTGGTGAAGCAAACATGGGGCTTTAGCTATCGTATTTTATGTACGCTACTCTCTATGTACTGTTTTAGAGTACGCGAATTACCAAATTTTCACGCGTTCTTCTGGTGGTAAATACAACGCATCTTCTTCGGTCACGTTAAACGCTTCGTAGAATTCAGGTACGTTGCGAACAGCACCGTTAGTGCGGAACTTCGTAGGTGAATGGGTATCGGTTTGTACTTGGCTGCGCAACGCTTCTTCGCGATACTTGCTTGCCCAAACCTGGCCGTAACCAATGAATACACGCTGATCGCCAGTGAAACCGTCTAGTTCAGGGGCTTCTTCACCATCAAGAGACAGGTGGTAAGCTTTAAGTGCGATGCTGATTCCGCCAAGATCGCCGATGTTTTCACCTAGGGTATATTCACCGTTTACGTGCAAGTCAGGCAGAACCTCAAACTGGTTATACTGTTCAATCAAGTTCGCAGTGCGTGCTTCAAACTCGCCGCGATCTTCATCAGTCCACCAGTTTCGCAGAACGCCATCACCGTCGAAGGTTGACCCTGAATCATCAAAACCATGGCCAATTTCGTGACCAATTACCGCGCCAATGCCACCGTAGTTAACCGCGTCTTCGGCGTTCATGTCAAAGAACGGAGGTTGAAGGATAGCCGCAGGGAATACAATTTCGTTTAGCGGTGGGTTGTAGTAAGCATTAACAGTTTGAGGTGTCATGCCCCACTCATGGGTCCACACTGGGCCGCCTTGTTTCTTAAGCATTTCTTCGTACAGCACGTCCGAAGAACGCTTTAGGTTTCCAAACAGGTCACTGGCATTAACTGTCAGCGCTGAATAGTCTCTCCACTGGTCTGGGTAGCCAATTTTCACCGTAAACTTAGACAGCTTGTCTAGTGCTTGTGCACGGGTTTCATCTGTCATCCAATCAAGATTTTCGATACTTTCTTTGTAAGCTAACAACAGGTTATTAACCATTTCCATCATGCGATCTTTCGCTTCAGGCGGGAAGTGCTGTTTTACATAAACCTTACCGATTAGCTCGCCTACATGGGCATTTGAAAGGCTTACTGCACGACGCCATTGTGGCTGTTGCTCTTCAACACCGCGAAGCACTTTGCTGTAGAAATTGAAGTTTGCTTCATCAAGCTCGGCATTTAAGCGACTGGCTGAAGCATTTAACAAGCCCCACTTAAGGAACGTTTTCCAATCTTCCAGTGAGGTTTCTGCAATAACGCCATCAATGTTTTGCATGTAGTCTTTTTGCAGGATGCCTAGCGAAGGAATGTCGCTAATGTCTGCTTCAGTAAGATAAGCGTCCCAGTCGAACTTAGGCATCAACGCTTTAAGTTCTTCAATTGTCAGTTTGTTATAGTTGGCAGCAAAGTTACGGGCCTGCTCTTTTTTCATATGTAGCTGAGCAATTTTAGTCTCAAGTGCGAACAGCATATCCGCACTTTCTTTAGGCGCGTCGAAACCCGCCAGCTCAAACATGGTTTGAATATGTTTAACGTAGGCATCACGAATGGTTTGTGATGTTTCGTCATCCTTAAAGTAATACTCGCGCTCAGGAAGGCCCAAGCCCGACTGCCACGTGTACATTAAGTATTCTTTCGGCGACTTTAGGTCAGGGTATTGAGTTAGGCTAAACGGTGTACCGTAGCCATAGCGAGCTGCATAAGCAAAGTACTCAGCAAGGCCGGTATAGTCTTCAATGGTATCAATTTTAGTTAGCTCAGGTTTTAGCGGCGTCATACCAAGCTCATTGCGGGTCTCCATGTCCATATAAGCACGGTAAAAATCACCGACTTTTTGCTCGTCGCTGCCCGCTTTAAAGTCGCCTTCGGCAGACGATTTTATAATATCCATAACGTGATCTTGTGCTTCATCGCGAAGGATCACGAAAGAACCGTAGCTCGATTTATCTGCCGGTATTTCAAAATTATCAAACCACTTGCCGTTTACGTAGCGGAAAAAGTCATCACCTGGGTCAACAGACAGATCCATATTTTCTTTAATGACACCTGAAGAAAGCTGTTGCTGAGCTTCTTCGGTAGCCGCGCTCTGTGTCTGTTGTTCTGTGGATGAATTTTGTGGGCTACAAGCCGTGAGGGCCAGTGCCACGCTTAAGCTTAAAACGCTACGTAACATGTCGAGTTTTCCTTTTCATTTTATTGGGCGACATTTGGGCTTGTCGCTTATTGTTTTTAGTGCGTTGCGAAACCTGTGCATCCCTTCGAAAGAATGGTGTGGCGTATTGCGTGCACGCTTTTTACTAATTTTTAGCATGGCGGGGGGGATAGAAAAAGTGTTTATAGTGAAAATACACAGCTTGTAACAACTTGTAGGGCTAATTTCGCTATAGTGTTTTTTTCACACACTACAACATTCAAGGAACGGCGATGGACTTACACAATACCCCTTTCGATAGCGTATCACCCTGTGAGTACGCCGATGCGCTGCCAAGAGAGCAGTTCATGCACTATGCGATAAAACCATTGTGGGAAGGCATGCCACGCATTGCGGGTCCAGCATTTACCGTTAAGTGTGAGCCGGGAGACCATCTTATGCTGCATGCGGCGATATATCGCGCAAGCCCCGGTGACATTATTGTTGTGGAAGCCGATGATGAATTCGCTGTTGCGGGCGGTAACGTCTGCGCGATAGCCCAGTCTCGCGGCATTAAAGGCTTCGTGATTGATGGTGTTATACGAGACCTTGCAGAAACCCGTGACAACAAATTCCCGGTATTTGCCAGGGGCGTTATACCCAAGCCAGGAGCCAAAAAGTGTATAGCCCCGTTAAATGAGCCGATTACCTGTGCTGGTGTAACGGTTCACGCCGGAGATATCATTGTTGCAGACGAAGAGGGCATTGCAGCAATTCCAAGAGATGAGGCGCTAGCAGCCTATGACATTGCCCAAAAGCGAGCCCAGAAAGATGGCTCCATGTCACTTGAACAGTGGCAGGCTGAGCACGCTGAAAAAGTGGAAAGCATACTGGCTAAATTGGGCTTTGCAGAGTGAAGGTTTGCAGATAACTCGCCATGCTTCGACTGGTTTTTGATAAGCGCTTTACTAAACCCTTCACTAAGCTTTTCATTAGGCAATAAGCTTTGCCAAATATTAACCAATGTTAAATGAGCTTTGCGGTAAAAAGGCGCCGCAAAGTTCAACACACTTTCAGTTATCGTGTAGAATTGTGACCTAAGCATTTTGGGGCATACGTAAACGTGCTCTGTCACTGAATAACTAACGAGTTCTACATGTTTTCATTTTTTGAAAAGCTGACCCAGCCTTTCCCTGACACGCCGCCTACCCAACCGCCAACAGGTATCGTTGCATTTTGTAAATACTACACAAAAGGCATGTGGGGCGTAATCCTTACTGTTTCCGTGCTAAGTGCCATTGTTGCCATGTTAGAAGTGGCGTTGTTTGGCTTTTTAGGGCAGTTAGTTGACTGGTTCTCTGATCAAAACCGAGCCACGTTTTTAGCGGACCAAAAATTTACCCTCATTGGCATGGGTTTAACCGTTCTCGTTTTTATTCCATTGTTTATCTTGTTGCGCTCGCTATTTTCTCGTCAGTCCTTGATGGGGAACTACCCCATGCGCATTAGATGGCAGGCGCACCGTTATTTGCTTGGACAAAGTTTAACCTTCTTTCACGATGAGTTTGCCGGCCGTGTGGCCACCAAGGTGATGCAGACTGCACTATCGGTAAGAGAGACCGTAACCAAGGTTCTCGATTTGCTGGTATACATCAGCGTTTATTTTATCTCTATGGTTGTGCTTATTTTCAGCACAGACTGGCGCTTAGCCATGCCGCTTATCGTGTGGTTCTTTGTGTACATTGGCATTTTAAAAGTGCTGGTGCCTAAACTAAAAGAAGTCTCGCAAAAGCAAGCCGACGCGCGCTCATTAATGACCGGACGTATTGTTGATAGCTATACCAATATCACAACGGTGAAGCTGTTTTCACACAGTCGCCGCGAAGCGGATTACGCTAAAGAAAGCATGGATGGTTTTCTTAAAACGGTTTACCCGCAAATGCGTTTGGTCACCGTATTGGAATTCTGCGTGGAAATGGCTAACGCCATTCTTATTTTTACCATTGGTGCGCTATCTGTGTATTTATGGATGGAAAACATTGCGAGTCCCGGCGATATCGCCATCGCTATTAGTCTGTGTTTGCGACTAAACGGTATGTCGCACTGGGTTATGTGGGAAGTATCAGGTTTGTTCGAAAACTTAGGCACGGTGCAGGACGGCATGAATACACTAGCGCAGCCTATTGCAGTAAAAGACAAGCCAAAAGCCGATGCGTTAAAGGTTAATGGCGGCGGGATTAATTTCGATAATGTGCATTTTTCTTATTCAGGTGCAGACAACAAACCCATTGATGTGTTCACTAACTTGGATTTAGCCATTAAGCCCGGAGAAAAAGTGGGCTTAGTGGGGCGTTCTGGGGCGGGTAAATCGACGCTGGTTAATTTGCTCATGCGTTTTTACGACACCCAGAGTGGTCGCATTGTCATTGATGGTCAAGATATCACTGAAGTAGGCCAAGAAACCCTTCGCGCCAAAATCAGCATGGTGACACAAGATACTTCACTGATGCACCGCTCGGTACGCGACAATATCCTTTACGGTCGAACCGATGCGACAGAAGAAGATATGATCCGTGCAGCCAAGCAGGCCGAAGCGCACGACTTTATTCTTACGCTTACCGATAGTCACGGTAGAACAGGGTACGACGCGCATGTAGGAGAGCGAGGCGTTAAGCTTTCAGGCGGTCAGCGCCAGCGCATTGCCATAGCTCGCGTATTGTTAAAAGACGCGCCTGTATTAGTGCTGGACGAAGCCACATCAGCACTAGATTCAGAAGTTGAAGCAGCCATTCAAGCCTGTCTGGATAAAGTGATGGAAGGCAAAACCGTGCTGGCTATTGCGCATCGACTGTCGACCATTGCGCAAATGGACAGGTTACTTGTTCTGGATAAGGGCAACATTGTAGAGCAGGGAACCCATACCGAGCTTATTGCGCACAATGGCATATATGCCAAGCTTTGGGCGCACCAAACGGGCGGATTTATAGGCGTTGAATAGGCAAGGAGCGAATTAGCGTTCAATCGCAGATGGGATGGATAAACCGCTTGTATCTTGAAAGTGGTTAAGTATAATACGCGTCCCTCCCTTGCGATACCGCACTTTCCTTAGAAAAGACGCACAACTCACAAGGGCAGTGTAAGTAAATTTTGTCTTATCGACACCACAGGGGTGTAGTTCGAATTGGTAGAACAGCGGTCTCCAAAACCGATGGTTGGGGGTTCGAGTCCCTCCACCCCTGCCAAATTTACTTAAACTAAGAATTTTTAAGTTGCGCATTTTTAGATGCGTAAAACAACGACGCTGTAGTGCTAGGATCGTAACATGAGCGAAAAGACGGAAAATCAGTCCAATGCATTGGACATGTTTAAATGGGTAGTGGTTTTTGCACTACTTGCCGGTTTAGTAACCGCTAATACAATGTACGGTGAGATCTCGGTACTATACCGTGCCATCGCAATTGTTGTAGTTGTTGGTATAGCTGGTTTCATCGCGGCAACTACCGAAAAAGGTAGCACCTTCTTGAGCTTTGCTAAAGAGTCTCGCACAGAAGTTCGCAAGGTTGTGTGGCCAACTCGCCAAGAGGCGAACCAAACTACACTTATCGTGCTTGCAGCGACGTTAATTATGGCACTAATTTTATGGGGACTAGACGGCATCATCGTTCGTGTAGTTGGCTTTATTACAGGAATAGGAGCATAACCGTATGTCTGAAGAAGAAGCAGTAAAGAAAAGATGGTACGTAGTTCAAGCCTATTCACAATATGAGTCTCGCGTTAAGAAGACCCTGCTTGAATACATCAAGATGCACAACATGGAAGACTACTTCGGTCAGGTACTAGTACCAACAGAAGAAGTAGTAGAAATGCGTGCTGGTCAAAAGCGTAAGTCTGAGCGTAAGTTCTACCCAGGTTATGTATTGGTAGAAATGGCGATGACGGAAGAGTCATGGCACTTAGTGAAAAGCGTACCTCGCGTACTTGGTTTCATCGGCGGCACATCTGATCGCCCTATGCCAATCACGCAGAAAGAAGCTGACGCTATCTTAAATCGTCTTGAAGAAAACGTTGATAAGCCAAGACCAAAGACGCTGTTCGAGCCAGGCGAAGTTATTCGCGTTATCGATGGCCCATTTGCAGACTTCAACGGTGTTGTAGAAGAAGTAGACTACGAAAAAAGCCGCGTAAAAGTATCGGTGCTTATCTTCGGTCGTTCTACTCCAGTAGACCTAGAATTTGGTCAGGTAGAAAAAGGCTAAGCCTATTCAAGCTACCGTATAGTATTTTTAAAAAGCCCCGTTTGACGGGGCTTTTTTTGTATAAGGTCTCCGGTTCAACAGCGAGAGCGTAAAAATACTGACCTTTCGATGGTTTTTTATTCTAAATAGCCCTTGCATAGTAATTAATCACCTTATATAATGCGCGCCCTTTTAAACGGAAACGGGAAGCCGATTGAGCAAATAATCTCTGTATTTGCGAGGCGTTAGACCCAAACAAGAGAGCATGTAAAATGGCTAAAAAAGTAAGCGGTATTATCAAGCTTCAGGTTGCAGCAGGTGCTGCTAACCCAAGTCCACCAGTTGGTCCTGCACTAGGTCAACACGGTGTAAACATCATGGAATTCTGTAAGGCTTTCAACGCGAAAACAGAAAGCCTTGAGAAAGGCGCTCCAGTACCAGTAGAAATTACTGTATACGAAGATCGCTCTTTCACATTCGAAACTAAGACTCCTCCTGCGTCTTACCTGCTTAAGAAAGCAGCGGGCATCAAGAGTGGTTCTGGCCGTCCTAACACTGAAAAAGTGGGTAAAGTTACTCGCGCTCAGTTGGAAGAGATTGCTAAAACTAAAGAGCCAGACCTTACTGCAGCTGATCTAGATGCAGCGGTACGCACTATCGCGGGTTCTGCTCGCTCAATGGGCTTGAACGTAGAGGACTAATCGAATGGCTAAATTAACTAAACGCGCTCGCGTAATCCGCGACAAAGTTGACTCTACTAAAGAGTACGAAATCAACGAAGCAGTAGCGCTTCTTAAAGAACTAGCAACAGCTAAGTTCGCAGAAAGCGTAGACGTATCTGTTAACCTTGGTATCGATGCGAAGAAATCTGACCAAAACGTTCGTGGTGCAACTGTACTACCTAACGGTACTGGTAAAGACGTTCGCGTTGCAGTATTCACTCAAGGTGCAAATGCTGAAGCAGCTAAAGAAGCTGGTGCAGACATCGTTGGTATGGACGACTTAGCTGAGCAAGTTAAGAAAGGCGAAATGAACTTTGACGTAGTAGTTGCTAGCCCAGACGCGATGCGTGTTGTTGGTCAACTAGGTCAAATCTTAGGTCCACGTGGCCTTATGCCTAACCCAAAAACTGGCACTGTAACGCCTGACGTTGCAACGGCAGTTAAGAACGCTAAAGCTGGTCAGGTACGCTACCGTAACGATAAGAACGGTATCATCCACGCTAGCATCGGTAAGATTGCGTTCGAAGCGAACCAAATTCAAGAAAACCTTGAAGCGCTACTTGAAGCATTGAAGAAAGCTAAGCCTTCTTCTGCGAAAGGCACATACATCAAGAAGATCAGCCTAAGCACTACAATGGGTGCTGGTGTTGCTCTTGATAAGGCTTCTGTAGGTCTTTAATTTCGCTGAGCTTAGGCTTATCGAAATCTCTTAAAGGTTATGGGTTGGAGCTGTGACAATTAGCAGTGCTAATAAGCAGCTCCCGTCCTAGACCGCAGGTGCGGTGTGGTGAAAGAGGTAAGAGAACTTTCACAGTCAACACACTGCTTAATACAACAACCTGCGCAGACGGTGGTTTGACTCAGACTCTCTGGGGTAACAAACACCGTAGAGCGGTATCAACCATGAGGGTTGGTATCAATCTGTGAACCCTGACGGCGTAAGCGGGTAACCGCAAACAAAGTCAGATACAAAGAGGTGAACTCAGTGGCACTAGGTTTAGCAGCAAAAAAAGAGATCGTAGCAGAAGTTTCTGAAGTTGCGTCTCGCGCTCTATCCGTAGCCGTTGCTGAATACCGTGGGATGGAAGTTGCAGAACTGACTGACCTACGTGTTAAAGCTCGTGAGCAAGGCGTATACCTAAAGGTTGTACGTAACACTCTTGCAAAGCGTGCTTTAGCAGACAGTCAATTTGCAGACTTAGACAGCGCCTTAACTGGTCCGCTTATCTATGGTTTCTCTATCGACGCACCAGGCGGTGCGGCACGTCTTTTCAAAGACTTCGGTAAGACTAACGATAAGCTAAAAGTTACAGCACTTTCTATTGGTAGTGGTCTTCTTGGTCCAGAGAAATTGGACGCAGTTGCAGCTCTACCTACCCGCGACGAAGCGCTTGCGAAACTACTTGCAACCTTCAAAGCACCAGTTGGGAAATTCGTTCAAACAATCAACGAAGTTCCTGGCAAGTTTGTGCGCGTATTGGCGGCGGTCAAAGACACCAAGTAATTGGCGTTTTTGGCATATTGATTTTTTTAACATTTTATACCCAGGAGTTTAGAGAACATGGCTCTAACTAAAGAAGATATCTTAAACGCAATCGCTGAAATGCCAGTAATGGAACTGGTTGAACTAATCGAAGCGGCTGAAGAAAAATTCAACGTATCTGCTGCAGCTGCTGTTGCTGTTGCTGGTCCAGCTGCTGGCGGTGACGCTGCTGCTGCAGAAGAAAAGACTGAATTCGACGTTGTAATGACTTCATTCGGTGGCAACAAAGTTGCAGTTATCAAAGCAGTTCGCGGCGCGACTGGCCTAGGTCTTAAAGAAGCTAAAGAAGTAGTTGAGTCTGCTCCTAAAGCTATCAAAGAAGGCGTAAGCAAAGATGAAGCTGAAGCACTTAAGAAAGAGCTTGAAGAAGCTGGTGCAGAAGTAGAAATCAAGTAATCTGACATAGTCAGATTATTGCCTGAGACGGCAAGGCTGGTGGTTTTTTAAACCACCAGCCTTTTTGCGCTGTATAGTGTGTAGAATCTAACCCTTGGTTACACTACTTAAAGCGCCATTCGGAAATACCCATAAAAAGCATAAAAATCCAACAAGTTAACTAATAATTGGTTAAATTTTGTTGTATGCTGGTGTATCTGCCCGAAAAAGGGTTGTGGAAGTTTGTTGCTTAGTGCGCCATTTGAAACGTAGCTTTTAGCCCATAGCACGCGTTTTAAAGCATTTTGCAGCAGGTTGGGTCATAAATCAGCAGGCTGAGGAACCCATGGTTTACTCTTATAGCGAAAAGAAACGTATCCGTAAGGATTTTGGCAAACGCCCACAGGTATTGGAAATTCCATACCTTCTTTCAATTCAGCTTGATTCTTTCAAAAAGTTTATTGAGATCGATGCAGATGCTCAATACGGTTTGGAAGCAGCATTTCGTTCCGTTTTTCCAATTAAAAGCTACTCAGGTAGTTCAGAGCTTCAGTATGTAAGCTACCGCCTGGGAGAGCCCGTTTTCGACGTTAAAGAATGTCAAATTCGCGGCGTAACTTTCTCTGCTCCGTTAAGAGTAAAACTACGGTTAGTGTTGTTCGATAAAGACGCTGCGCCAGGTACCGTAAAAGATATTAAAGAACAAGAAGTGTACATGGGCGAGATCCCATTGATGACTGAGAACGGTACGTTCGTTATCAATGGTACAGAGCGTGTTATCGTGTCACAGCTACACCGTTCACCTGGTGTATTCTTTGATCACGACAAAGGTAAAACCCACTCGTCAGGTAAAGTGCTTTATAACGCACGTGTAATTCCTTACCGTGGTTCGTGGTTAGACTTCGAGTTTGACCCGAAAGATAACCTATTCGTACGTATCGACCGTCGTCGTAAGTTGCCTGCAACGATTATCTTACGCGCACTTGAAATGACGTCTGAAGAAATCCTAGATACTTTCTTCGACAAAGTAAGCGTACGTATCGACAAAGACAAACTAATGATGGAAGTGGTTCCAGATCGCCTACGTGGTGAGACGGCTGCTTTTGACATCATTGACGGTGAAGGCAACGTTGTTGTTGAAACGGGTCGTCGTATTTCTGCGCGCCACACGCGTGCACTAGAAAAAGCCGGTCTTACAGAACTTGAAGTTCCAGCCGATTACCTAATTGGCCGTGTTTACGCAGCTACTTATGTAAACGAAGACACAGGCGAAGTGATTGTAAGCGCGAACGACGAACTAACCCTTGAAAACCTAGCGGCACTTAGCCAAGCGGGCATCAAAGAGTTCGAAACGCTTTACATCAACGAGCTAGATCACGGTTCATACATTTCAGATACGCTACGTATCGATTCTTCAACTAACCGCCTTGAAGCACTAGTTGAAATCTACCGTATGATGCGTCCTGGTGAGCCACCAACGAAAGATGCAGCTGAAACCTTGTTCGATAACTTGTTCTTCTCTGATGAACGTTACGACCTATCTTCTGTTGGCCGCATGAAGTTCAACCGCCGTCTTGGCCGTGAAGAACTTATTGGTGCTGGTACACTAGATAAAGAAGACATTATTTCTGTAATGAAGCAGCTAATAATGATTCGTGACGGTAAAGACGAAGTAGATGACATCGATCACCTAGGTAACCGTCGTATCCGTTCTGTAGGTGAAATGGCAGAAAACCAATTCCGCGTTGGTCTTGTACGTGTTGAGCGTGCAGTTAAAGAGCGTCTAAGCTTAGGCGACCTAGACAACGTGATGCCACAAGATCTTATTAACGCTAAGCCTATCTCGGCTGCGGTTAAAGAGTTCTTCGGTTCATCTCAGCTTTCTCAGTTCATGGACCAAAACAACCCGCTATCAGAAGTAACGCATAAGCGTCGTATTTCTGCATTAGGCCCGGGTGGTCTTACACGTGAACGTGCAGGCTTCGAAGTTCGAGACGTACACCCGACTCACTACGGTCGTCTATGTCCAATCGAAACGCCGGAAGGCCCGAACATCGGTCTAATTAACTCATTGGCAAGCTTCGCGCGTACCAATGACTTCGGTTTCCTAGAAACGCCGTTCCGTCGCATTGTAGACGGTGTCGTAACAGACGAAATCGATTACTTATCTGCAATTGAAGAAGGTCAATTCGCAATCGCTCAGGCAAACATCGCGTTGACTGAAGCTGGCGAGTTGGTTGACGACCTAATTCCATGTCGTCACCGCGGTGAAACTACCTTGATGCCGAAAGAAGACATCAAGTACATGGACGTTTCACCTCAGCAAATCGTTTCAATTGCTGCAAGCATTATCCCATTCCTAGAGCACGATGATGCGAACCGTGCACTTATGGGTGCGAACATGCAACGTCAGGCAGTACCTACACTACGCGCTGATAAGCCGCTAGTTGGTACCGGTATGGAAAGAACTATCGCGGTTGACTCAGGTGTTACTGTAGTTGCTAAGCGCGGTGGTGTGGTTGATTACGTAGATGCCAGCCGTATCGTTATTAAAGTAGACGAAGATGAAATGCTTCCAGGTGAAGCAGGTATCGATATCTACAACCTGACTAAGTACACTCGTTCTAACCAAAACACGTGTATCAATCAGAAGCCTACTTGTAGTGTTGGCGACCCGATTGTTGCAGGCGACGTGCTAGCTGATGGTCCTTCAACAGACCTAGGTGACCTTGCACTTGGTCAGAACATGCGTATTGCGTTCATGCCGTGGAATGGTTACAACTTTGAGGATTCAATCCTTATTTCTGAGCGTGTAGCGCAGGAAGACCGTTTTACTACTATCCACATTCAAGAGCTTAGCTGTATCGCTCGTGATACTAAGCTTGGGCCAGAAGAAATTTCTTCTGATATCCCGAACGTGGGTGAATCTGCACTAAGCAAGCTTGATGAGTCAGGTGTTGTTTACATTGGTGCGGAAGTGAAAGGCGGTGACATCCTTGTAGGTAAAGTAACGCCTAAAGGTGAAACGCAGCTTACGCCAGAAGAAAAACTACTACGTGCAATCTTCGGTGAGAAAGCGTCTGACGTTAAAGATACGTCTCTACGTGTACCTAACTCTGTTCACGGTACGGTAATCGACGTTCAAGTATTTACCCGTGACGGTGTAGAGAAAGACAAGCGTGCGCTAGAAATTGAAGATATGCAGCTACGTCAGGTTAAGAAAGACCTTACTGACGAGTTCGAAATTCTTGCAGACGGTATCTTTGCACGTGCACAAACTGCACTTCTACGTGCTGGTGTTGACCAAGCTAAGCTTGACAGCCTGCCGCGTGAAAAGTGGTTTGAAATCGCACTTAACAGTGAAGATGCACAGCTAGAGCTAGACCAAATCGCTGATCAGCATGCTGAAATCAAACTTGATTTCGATAAGAAGTTTGAAGGTAAGCGTCGCAAGATTACTCAAGGCGATGACCTAGCACCTGGCGTGCTTAAGATCGTTAAGGTTTACCTTGCGGTTAAACGTCACATCCAACCGGGTGATAAAATGGCCGGTCGTCACGGTAACAAAGGTGTTATCTCGACTATCCAGCCTGTAGAAGACATGCCATACGATGCTAACGGTACGCCGGTAGATATCGTTCTTAACCCACTAGGTGTACCGTCTCGTATGAACATCGGTCAGATCCTAGAAACGCATTTGGGTATGGCTGCACACGGTCTTGGTGTGAAGATTGATCGTATGATTAAAGAGCAGCGCGAGCTGGCTGAACTACGTGACTTCTTGAAGAAGGTGTACGAGCTTGGTGAGAATCACCAAGAAGTAGACATCGATAGCTTCACAGACCACGAAGTTCGTCGTCTAGCGGAAAACCTTCGTAAGGGTGTTCCAGTAGCAACACCTGTATTCGACGGTGCTCGTGAATCTGAAATCAAAGAAATGCTGAAGCTTGCTGACATTCCAGAAAGCGGTCAGATTGCTTTGTTTGACGGTCGTACCGGTCGCGAATTTGAGCGTCCAGTTACGGTTGGTTACATGTACATGCTGAAACTGAACCACTTAGTAGACGACAAAATGCACGCGCGTTCTACTGGTTCTTACAGCCTTGTTACACAGCAGCCTCTTGGTGGTAAAGCACAGTTCGGTGGTCAGCGCTTCGGTGAGATGGAAGTGTGGGCACTTGAAGCATACGGTGCAGCATATACCCTTCAAGAAATGCTTACCGTTAAGTCGGATGACGTTAACGGCCGTACCAAGATGTACAAGAACATCGTCGATGGCGACCACAGAATGGAACCTGGCATGCCAGAGTCATTCAACGTACTACTTAAAGAAATTCGCTCGTTGGGTATCAACATCGAGCTTGAAGAAAAGTAATACGGCGTTAGCCACGTAATGTTATGAGATGGCCCGGCGCTTGCGCCGGGCTCTAGAGACTGACTCCGCTGGGAGAGTAATGTGAAAGACTTATTAAAGTTTCTAAAGCAACAAAACAAGACTGAAGAATTCGATAATATTCGAATCGGTCTGTCTTCACCTGACATGATCCGTTCATGGTCATTCGGTGAAGTTAAAAAGCCTGAAACAATTAACTACCGTACGTTCAAGCCTGAGCGTGACGGTCTGTTCTGTGCGCGTATCTTTGGTCCGGTTAAAGACTACGAGTGTCTTTGCGGTAAGTACAAGCGCCTTAAGCACCGTGGTGTTATCTGTGAGAAGTGTGGCGTTGAAGTTACACTGACTAAAGTACGTCGTGAGCGTATGGGTCACATCGAGCTAGCTAGCCCGGTAGCACACATCTGGTTCCTGAAATCACTTCCGTCTCGTATCGGCCTAATGCTAGATATGACACTTCGTGATATTGAACGTGTACTTTACTTTGAATCATACGTGGTTACAGAGCCAGGTATGACTACGCTTGAGCGCAGCCAACTTCTTAACGAAGAAGAATACTTGGATGCACTTGAAGAGCACGGTGATGAGTTTGAAGCGAAGATGGGTGCTGAAGCAGTATTCGATCTTCTTACAGCACTAGACGTAGACGCAGACGTTGCGGCTATGCGTGAAGAGCTGCCTTCAATCAACTCTGAAACTAAGCGTAAGAAAATTACTAAGCGTCTTAAGTTGCTTGAGTCATTCCAACAGTCTGGTAACAAGCCAGAGTGGATGATCATGACGGTTCTTCCGGTACTTCCACCAGATTTACGTCCTCTAGTACCACTAGATGGCGGCCGTTTTGCAACGTCTGACCTTAACGACCTATACCGTCGTGTTATTAACCGTAACAACCGTCTTAAGCGTCTTCTAGACCTAGCTGCTCCAGACATCATCGTACGCAACGAAAAGCGTATGCTTCAAGAGTCTGTAGATGCGCTTCTAGATAACGGACGTCGTGGTCGTGCGATTACCGGTTCTAACAAGCGTCCACTTAAGTCGCTTGCAGACATGATCAAAGGTAAGCAAGGTCGTTTCCGTCAAAACCTTCTTGGTAAGCGTGTTGACTACTCAGGCCGTTCTGTAATTACCGTTGGTCCTACGCTACGTCTTCACCAGTGTGGTCTTCCTAAGAAGATGGCACTTGAGCTATTTAAGCCGTTTATCTACGGTAAGCTTGAAGGTCGTGGTCTTGCGACAACAATTAAAGCAGCTAAGAAGCTTGTAGAGCGCGAAGCACCAGAGGTTTGGGACGTACTAGACGACGTTATCCGCGAACACCCAGTACTACTTAACCGTGCACCTACACTTCACCGTTTGGGTATCCAAGCATTCGAACCAACACTAATCGAAGGTAAAGCGATTCAGCTTCACCCGCTAGTGTGTGCGGCGTACAACGCCGACTTCGATGGTGACCAAATGGCGGTACACGTTCCGTTGACAATCGAAGCACAGCTAGAAGCACGTGCACTTATGATGTCAACGAACAACATTCTGTCACCTGCGAATGGTGAGCCAATCATCGTACCTTCACAGGACGTTGTATTGGGTCTTTATTACCTAACGCGTGACAAAGTAAACGGCTTAGGCGAAGGCATGGTATTCACCAGCCCGAATGAAGCAGAAAAAGCATACCGTACAGGTAATGCTGAGCTTCACTCTCGCGTTAAAGTACGTATTACTGAATATGACATCGATGAAGATGGCAACAAAACTGAGAAAGTAACGCTAACTGACACGACTGTTGGTCGTGCGATTTTCTCACTGATCCTTCCAAAGGGTCTGCCGTTTGAAATCATCAACCAAGCGATGGGCAAGAAGCAAATTTCAAGACTATTGAATGCTTGTTACCGTACGCTAGGTCTGAAAGATACAGTAATTGCTGCTGACCAAATCATGTATACCGGTTTCCACTACGCGATGATCGCGGGTGCGTCTGTTGGTATCGACGATATGGTTATCCCTGCTGCTAAGAAAGACATCATCGACGCAGCAGAAGCAGAAGTTATCGAAATTCAGGAACAGTTCCAAAACGGTCTTGTTACCGCGGGTGAGCGTTACAACAAAGTTATCGATATCTGGTCAAATGCCAACGAAAAAGTTGCTAAGGCCATGATGGATAACCTTAAGACTGACATCGTAATTAACCGCGATGGCGAAGAAGAAGAGCAATCATCATTTAACTCTGTTTACATGATGGCCGACTCGGGTGCTCGTGGTAGTGCCGCTCAGATTCGTCAGCTAGCTGGTATGCGTGGTCTGATGGCTAAGCCAGATGGCTCAATCATCGAAACCCCAATTACGGCGAACTTCCGTGAAGGTCTGAACGTACTACAGTACTTCATCTCAACTCACGGTGCTCGTAAAGGTCTTGCGGATACCGCACTTAAGACAGCTAACTCGGGTTACCTAACGCGTCGTCTAGTAGACGTTGCACAAGACTTGGTAATCACTAACGACGACTGTGGCACATTCGAAGGTGTTCAAATGACACCACTAATCGAAGGTGGTGACGTTGTTGAGCCACTACGCGAGCGTGTACTAGGTCGTGTGGTAGCAGAAGATGTACTTAAGCCAGGTACTAACGAAGTACTAGTAGAGCGTAACGTTCTTCTAGACGAAGCGTTAGTAGACATGCTTGAAGCTAACTCAGTTGACCAAATTATGGTTCGCTCGGTAATCACTTGTGACAACGACTTCGGTGTTTGTGCTAAGTGTTACGGTCGTGACCTTGCACGTGGTCACATGGTGGGCAGCGGTGAATCGGTTGGTGTTATTGCAGCACAGTCAATCGGTGAGCCAGGTACACAGCTTACCATGCGTACGTTCCACATCGGTGGCGCGGCATCAAGAGCATCTGCTGAGAACAGCGTACAAGTTAAGACGGCGGGTAGCCTTAAGCTACACAATGCGAAATTCGTACGTAACTCTGACGGCAAAGTGGTTATCGTTTCTCGTTCAACAGAACTTACTGTTATCGACGAGCAAGGCCGTGAGAAAGAGCGCTATAAAGTACCTTACGGTGCTGTACTTAGCGTGGATGACGGTGCAACTATTGCAGCTGGCGACGTTGTTGCTAACTGGGATCCGCATAGTCACCCAATCATCACTGAACGTGCAGCTAAGATTAGCTTCGCAGACATTGATGACTCTAACACCGAAATGCAGCAAGACGAGCTTACTGGTCTAACCCGTATCGTTGTTAAAGACCTAGCGAAAGTAAACTCTAAAGAGCCTAAGCTAATTCTTGAAAGCGACGAGTTCGGTCTTCAAGAAATTCGTCTTCCAAGCTTCACAACCATCGAAGCGAAAGAAGGCAAAGTAGCTAACGAAGGTGACGTGCTAGCACGTATTCCTCAGGAAAGCTCGAAGACTCGTGATATCACGGGTGGTCTACCGCGCGTTGCGGACCTATTTGAAGCACGTAAGCCTAAAGAGCCTGCTATCCTTGCAGAAATCTCAGGTACTATCGGCTTCGGTAAAGAGACCAAAGGTAAGAAGCGTCTTGTAATTACACCTGCTGAGGGTGACGCGTACGAAGAGATGATTCCTAAGTGGCGTCAGCTTAACGTGTTCGAAGGTGAGAAAGTGGAAAAAGGCGAAGTTATCGCTGATGGTCCAGAGTCTCCACACGATATCCTACGTCTACGTGGTATCTCAGCTGTAGCAAACTACATCGTGAACGAAGTTCAGGAAGTTTACCGTCTACAGGGTGTTAAGATTAACGATAAGCACATTGAAGTAGTTATCCGTCAGATGCTACGCAAGTGCATTATCACTAATCCAGGCGATACGCAGTTCCTTGAAGGCGAACAGGTTGAAGTATCGAACGTTAAAGTGGCTAACCGTGAAATTGAAAAACACGGCAAGATCCCAGCGCAGTACGAAACACAGCTGCTTGGTATCACTAAAGCGTCACTGTCTACTGAGTCATTTATCTCAGCGGCATCGTTCCAAGAAACAACACGTGTTCTAACTGAAGCTGCGGTTCAAGGTAAAGAAGATGACCTACGCGGTCTGAAAGAAAACGTAATCGTTGGTCGACTAATTCCAGCGGGTACAGGTTTCGCTTACCACGAACGCCGTGCACAACGTCGCAAAGAGCAAATCGAAGAAATGTCAGTTTCTGCTGCTGAAGCAGAACAGGCACTAACCGAAGCGCTTAATGCTGGTGCAGACGAAGATACTGCCGAATAAGGCAAGATCATAGGAGTACGTTAACGTACTCCTAACAATTTGGCAGTCCAGTTGTACAGATTGCAGATAAATTAACTGCTTAACCTTTGTACACCTTGACAGTCAGAGCGATGATCTTTAATATTCCGCGACCCGATTTTGGATAGCCATCAAGTGGCTCGATAAACGGTCGCGGTTTTTTGTATCAGAGCTCAGTGAATGTTGACGAGCACAATGTTCACAAACAAGAGCGATTAAGCAATTAATCGTATTAATATGGACCCAATCACAGTGATTGGGTTTTCGTAGTTTTTAATCAGGAGCTAGTTAATGGCAACAGTTAACCAGTTAGTGCGCAAGCCGCGTAGAAAGCCCGTTGAAAAAAGCAACGTAGCTGCTCTACAAGCTTGTCCACAAAGACGTGGTGTATGTACTCGTGTATATACTACTACGCCTAAGAAACCAAACTCTGCACTACGTAAAGTATGTCGTGTACGTCTAACTAACGGTTTTGAAGTTTCTTCATACATCGGTGGTGAAGGTCACAACCTACAAGAGCACAGTGTAGTACTTATCCGTGGTGGTCGTGTTAAAGATCTACCAGGTGTTCGTTATCACACAGTTCGCGGTACTCTTGACTGCGCAGGTGTAAACGATCGTAAACAAGCCCGTTCTAAGTACGGCGCGAAGAAGCCTAAGTCATAACGGTTCTCCGTTAGTAAGGCCAAACTGAAGTTTAAGAGTTTTGGGTTTTCCCTGAATTCATACGGAGAATAGAAAATGCCAAGAAGAAGAGTCGTAGGTCAACGTAAAATCCTACCAGAGCCAAAATTTGGTTCACAACTGCTTGCGAAATTCATGAATGTCGTAATGCTCGACGGCAAAAAGTCAGTCGCTGAAAAAATCGTTTACGGTGCGCTTGATATTGTTGCTGAAAAAACCGGCAAAGCACACCTAGATATCTTCGAGGAAGCGCTTGATAACATCCGCCCAACAGTAGAGGTTAAGTCTCGTCGTGTTGGTGGTTCAACTTATCAGGTTCCAGTTGAAGTACGTCCAGTTCGTCGTAACGCGCTAGGTATGCGTTGGATGGTTGAAGCTGCACGTAAACGTGGCGAAAAGTCTATGGCACAACGCCTAGCGGCTGAAATGCTAGACGCAGCAGATAATAAAGGTTCAGCGGTTAAGAAACGTGAAGACGTTCACCGTATGGCCGAAGCAAACAAAGCGTTTGCTCACTACCGTTGGTAATCAACGTTATTTAACTGAGAGAGATTTATGCCTCGTAAGACCTCGATTGAGCGTTATCGCAATATTGGTATTGTGGCTCACGTGGACGCGGGTAAAACCACGACCACAGAGCGTGTTCTGTTTTATACAGGACTGTCTCACAAAATCGGTGAAGTGCACGATGGTGCTGCTACCATGGACTGGATGGAGCAAGAGCAGGAGCGTGGTATTACTATCACGTCTGCTGCAACGACTTGTTTCTGGTCTGGTATGGAGCAACAGTTCGATCAACACAGGATCAACATCATCGACACCCCTGGACACGTTGACTTTACTATCGAAGTAGAGCGTTCATTGCGTGTACTAGACGGTGCAGTTGTTGTTTTCTGTGGGTCTTCTGGGGTAGAACCTCAATCAGAGACAGTCTGGCGACAGGCTGACAAATATCAAGTGCCACGCCTTGTGTTCGTTAATAAGATGGACCGGGCTGGCGCTGATTTTGAACGTGTTGTGGGTCAAATCCGCAAGCGTTTAGGCGCAAACTGTGTTCCGATTCAAATCAACATGGGCGCTGAAGAGAATTTCCATGGCGTCATCGACCTTGTGAAGATGAAAGCCATCAACTGGAATGAAGAAGACATGGGTATGACATTTACCTATGAAGACATTCCGGCTGAATATTTAGATACCGCTGAGCAGTACCGTACCGAAATGATCGAAGCGGCTGCAGAAGCATCTGATGAGCTAATGAATAAATACTTGGAAGGTGAAGAGCTTTCTGAGGAAGAAATTCGTTCAGGCCTTCGTCAGCGTACGCTGAACAACGAAATTGTTCTTGCCACCTGTGGCAGTGCCTTCAAAAACAAAGGTGTTCAGGCAGTACTAGACTCTGTTATTCATTATCTTCCGTCTCCAACAGAAGTTAAGGCCATCACTGGTGTACTTGACGACAAAGACGAGACAGAAGCAGAGCGTCATTCAAGCGACGATGAGCCGTTCTCAGCGCTAGCATTTAAAATAGCGACCGACCCATTTGTGGGTACGCTAACCTTCTTCCGTTGTTACTCTGGTGTAGTAAACACGGGTGATACGGTTTACAACCCTGTTAAGGGCAAGCGTGAGCGCTTTGGTCGTATTGTGCAAATGCACGCGAAAGACCGTGAAGAAATTAAAGAAGTACGCGCAGGTGACATCGCTGCGGCCATTGGCCTTAAAGATGTAACAACCGGTGATACGCTTTGTGACCCTAACCATGTTATTACGCTAGAGCGTATGGAGTTCCCAGAGCCGGTAATTTCAATTGCGGTTGAGCCTAAGTCGCAAGCTGACCAAGAGAAAATGGGCATAGCCCTAAGCAAGCTTGCAGCTGAAGATCCGTCATTCAAAGTGAAAACTGACGACGAGACAGGCCAGACGATTATCTCAGGTATGGGTGAACTTCACCTTGATATCATTGTCGACCGCATGAAGCGCGAATTTAAAGTTGAATGTAACGTAGGTAACCCTCAGGTTGCTTATCGTGAAACCCTTCGTAAATCTGTTGAAGTTGAAGGGAAGTTCGTTCGTCAGTCAGGCGGCCGCGGCCAATTTGGTCATGTATGGCTGCGCATTGAGCCTCAAGAAGAAGGTTCAGGCTACGAATTTGTGAACGAAATCGTCGGTGGTGTGGTACCAAAAGAGTTCATTCCAGCGGTCGATAAAGGAATTCAGGAGCAGATGCGAAGTGGTGTTCTTGCAGGGTATCCAGTACTTGATGTAAAGGTTACGTTGTTTGACGGTTCATACCACGATGTTGACTCTTCTGAAATGGCGTTTAAGATCGCCGGCTCTATGGGTTTCAAAAAAGGCGCCGCAGAAGCAAATCCGGTGTTACTTGAACCCACAATGAAAGTTGAAGTGACTACTCCAGAAGACTGGATGGGTGATGTAGTTGGTGACATTAATCGTCGCCGCGGCATGATCGAAGGTATGGAAGATGGCGTCGCAGGTGTTAAAATAATACGTGCTAAAGTGCCGCTTTCAGAAATGTTTGGCTACGCAACTGACTTGCGTTCACAAACACAAGGTCGTGCTTCATACTCAATGGAGTTCTTCAATTATTCTGAGGCGCCGAACAATGTGGCGCAGGCTATTATTGAATCTAGAATTTAATCTAAATGAAGGTTCGGTCCGGTCTATTGGTGGGTCGGACTTTTAACTTAGGAAACGAGAAAAATGGCAAAAGAAAAGTTTGAACGTACGAAACCCCACGTAAACGTGGGTACAATCGGCCACGTTGACCACGGTAAA